>CALBPH010000047.1 GCA_937899365.1 uncultured Leptolyngbya sp. | reverse complement strand
TGACAGCCGGTAGGGGCATTGCATGCAATGCCCCTACCGGCTGTCTTTAACTGGGCCTTTATTTTGGTGCAACCCCCTTACCTGAGAAGACGGGTGATCCGAATGTCATATTCAGTGGCTTTAGGATAGTCCTTCTCTGCTTTAAATAAGGCGCTGTCATGGGCATCCGTGCGACCGTTCGCATTTATTTCGTAACGGGTGGCCATAATGCGATTGGTGGCATTATTTTTGCCAGCGCATTCTTTAATATCGACGAACACTTCAAATGTGTGCATGATAGGTTCTCCTTATCCGCCGGATAGCAGTGTCGGCGAATATCCAAGTATGTTGTGCAAATCTGGACACCTGGATGAGCTAGCCAAAAACAATTGATGAATCTTGGTGGTTCGAAACATCTTTTTTTAGAAACGTGAAGGGATATGGCCATCGGCGGAACACCCTATGTATGAGTACGGTCATATCTGCTGGCGGGAGCACCGCTCATCTTCTAGATCAGCAACCGCGTAATGTAGAGATGAATTTAACGTTGGTTGAGCACCCTAGGCCAAAAGCTGTGCGGTATGATATCACCCGAATAGGCTGCACCCAAACGTTTAGGCGCAGCTGGACCCATCATCGGAGAGCAGTCGTGACTATCTACATTGGAAATCTGTCATTCCAAGCCACAGAAGACGATATTAGAGATGTATTTATTGAGTATGGCGAAGTGTCTCGCATTACTCTGCCCATTGACCGCGAGACGGGAAAGCGTCGTGGCTTTGCCTTTATCAATATGGTGAAGGATGAAGAAGAAGATCTGGCAATTGCCGAGCTAGATGGGGCTGAATGGCTTGGGCGTGAGCTACGGGTTAACAAAGCCAAACCCAAAGGCGATGATAGCCGCCGTCCTAGTCGTGGCAGTAACTTTTCTCGAAATCCGCTCTAGCGCCGCACCAAACTCAACACTGAATCACCATTCCTTCGTGGGCCAACAATACCTGGGGTTCAATGTCTTTAAGCTGATGGGCTAGGCCATTTAACAGGGTATCGTTTTGGCGAGGGCCATAGTGAACCATGGCAAGCTGCTTAACCTGAGCCGTTTGAGCTAGTTGAATTGCAGCCTGCCATGGCTGAGGTGACGGTTGCAGATGAATTTGATCGCACATATCTACGTACATGCCATCGTAGATCAGTAGATCGGCCTGATGGGCTAAAAACAGTAGGTTTTCGTCAATGTGCGCATACTCTGTATCGGTGGCATAGACGACTGATTTTCCTTGGTAGCTAAGTCTATAGCCAAGGGCATTGGTGTGGCCATAAAGACCAATGGGGGCAATGGTAATGTTGCCGATGCGAATAGTGCTGCCGGGGGTAATGTCATGAAATTTCAGGGCTGCCTGCATAGCCTGAAGCGGAACGGAAAACCCAGGTTTGAGCATCTGGGTCGTTAAACACTGTTTGATGGAGGCCCCATTAGCAGCCGTGCCACCGTAAATATGAAACTCGTTGCCAGATTCAAAGGCGGGTAAAAAGAATGGAAACCCTTGAATTCGGTCCCATTGAGTATGGGTAAAAAACAAATGTCCTTTTACAGGTTTAGGGGTTTGACCCAGGGCTTCGCCCAAAACCCTGAGACCGGTACCTCCGTCAAATATAAAGCGCTGCTGATCAGCCAAAATTTCAATACAGCAGGTATTACCGCCATAAAATGCTGTATCGGCACCGGGGGTTGGCACACTACCACGCACTCCCCAAAATTTTATTGAGAGCTCTGATTGATACTGCGGTGCGCCTTCTTTACCTGATCGATAGGCAGATACACTCACAGCATCTCTTCCAAAATTGTACGCATACTCATAGACGTTTGGTCGTCCCCAAAACGACTAACCCCAGATAAACATCAAGCATCGTAGAGACACATTTTATACGTTGACGTGTCTCTATGATGCTTAGTTACCTATTCAAAGAGTCTTGATCAAAGACCGGACTACTTAGCGGCCGCGATACACTTCTCTACGAGAGGCTGCACTTCATCTAGACCTTTCCAACCTAAAATTTCAGTCACTTTTTTCTCTAGATTTTTATAGGTTTTAAAGAATTCTGAAATTTCATCTAGTCGATGGGGAGCAACGTCATCGAGGGTTTTTACACCGACGTAGCGAGGATCTTTATCAGGAACGCATAGGATTTTCTCATCGCGATCGCCACCGTCAATCATTTCCAGCATACCGATAGGTCTAGCTGCAATTACGCAACCAGGAAATGTAGGCTCGTCCATTAGCACCATGCCGTCAAGAGGGTCGCCATCGTCAGCTAGGGTGTTGGGCACAAAGCCATAGTCATAGGGGTACTGAACCGATGAAAAAAGGACACGGTCTAGGGCAAATGCATTGATGTCCTTATCGAACTCATATTTATTCTTGCTGCCGCCTGAGATTTCGATCAAAACATTGAGCAACCCTGGCTTGGGTTGAGCAGGAATACGAGATAAATCCACGATATTTCTCCAACTACTGATAACTAACCAGGACAAACCTTAATAAATTGGTCTATCCCGATAGCATTTTAGGAGAAAAGGGAGTCAGCACCTATGGCGCGGCTAGATCTTATTCATTTGTTTGTATTGCCGAGTAGGGCAAACCGCTCAGGTTGTCTAGGGTGGTTGAAGAGAAATAAGCAACCGTGAACAGAGGTAGAGTTAATGTTGCCAACGCGATAAACGTCCCCAATATCTCTGCGATCGGACTGTGAGGAGGTTCAGAATTAGACTCTAATTGACTGGCAGATTCCATGCTGAAGACTATACAAAAAATTAAATGAAAACGCTGGGCACCTACGCAAATTAAGGCGTATGTGCCGAAGGAAAAACTGAATCTTAAAAACGCAACCCTAGGGCGGTCGAGTCATGGAGAAGTAACCTTTTGTCGCTTACTGAATGACACCATCCACTAGGGTAAACATCAACTAATCTGCACTAAATTCCTGTTAGCAGATGTCAAAAACTGACATTTGCCTGACGACGCTCGCTTGATTCAAGGTTAACACTGCTTTGTAAATCTGGACTGGGCGGACCGTACAACTATGCGGCGATTGATGGTTTTATAGACAAACTATTGGGCTGGTTAGGGCGAAAGCTGCGGATTGATCACCTTGCCTACTGGGATTTTTCGATTAGTTCTCGGATAATTTTGAGCTCATCTAGGACCTGGCGTAGCAACTGATGGGTCAGGGTTTCTGGAGATTGACTGATTTCGATAGTGACTTGCTTGATGCCGAGGACGTCTTGGGCAAAGCGAGCCACTTCATTGGGATGGAACATGAGTGGATCTTCTTTGTGTTGCCTTGATTCTGGATTAAGCCGGGTGTGGTCAAAGGGGGGATTGAGGATCAGGGTATCGGTATTGGCATAGCGATAGACCGATGCGCGGGAACGGTTGAGTACTTTCTGGACAGCTTCAACGGTCATTAAATTCTGTGGATCCGCTGCGGCAATGTCGGGCTCAGCAGCCTCGATAACGTTAGTGACACTTTCCAATGCGTTGGCTAAATCAGACATTGTGTGGCTTTCCCTGTTTTATGGCTAGACACACTTTACTTATATTGAGCCTCATGTCAATACTGAGTGTCTATTGTTAAGACGATGGGGCATAGAGGGTATTTAGAAAGTCTGGCGATATGTCTATATATCTAATGCCGTCGTTCAAATAAAATTTTGAGCATGAAGAGTGTCTTTTCTGAGACATAGTCGTCTTGCATTAGGTCTTATATCAAGACAATTAAATCTCATTTTGAATCTATTTGAGTTTTGTTTTCAGGATGCGGTGTAAGTTTTTTGTTTTGGCTTTGGGGTAAGGGTGCGATGATTGAATCTTTTCTTGGCTCCTTTTGTTTGCGATCGCACCCTTACCTAGTCACTATTGTTATGGTCGAGTTTAGATGTTGTTTTAAATGAGAATGTCTAATTTTCTCGGTAGCCGATCTCTCGTTTCTTGAAGATGGCAGGAATGCGGGAAGCTGGGATTACTTTTGGGAATGCATTGGTATGGATTGCGTGGTTGGTTGCGATCGCAACTACAACACGTTCCATAGCTGCTAACAAGCGTCAGTTCCGTCTGTGGCTGATGGGGCAGGCGGGTGTATCCTGGGGTAAAATCGCGCCTTTAAGGACTATTTTTGGTCTAAGAACCACTCAAAAATTAGTCCATTTCTAGGCCAGATATATCTAATGCCTTCCTGAAGTTATTGATATTAGAGGGATTTTCGCTTTTGACTAGCTGCCATATACGCAGCTAGTCATTCGTATTCTCTGAGCGCATGCAA
>CALBPH010000046.1 GCA_937899365.1 uncultured Leptolyngbya sp. | reverse complement strand
TGAGATATGCGATTTGTCGATGTTTACCCGATAAATTCATACTGGGGATCAGCAATGCCAGTTTGGTTGTGTCAGTAGTTTAAGCAGCAGCTGGGATGATTTCTGGCTCGCTAACAGCTAAGCCCCCTGAGACTTACACAAATCTCAGGGGGCTTAGCTGTTAGCCTGGCCTGTTGAAAGATAGTTTGTTTTTATACAGTAACTACTCAGGCTTAAAAAATTAGAGATTTTTTCAACATCATAGAAAGAGCCAGATAATGTAATTGCAGGTCCTTAAGCATTAGTCTACTTGAGTAAACCCAAGGGCAAAATCAAGCTCAGCGACGATGAGATCCGTGCAGTGTATGCCCAAGGAGAAGACGCTGTCGTGAGTTTGGTGCGGCAATTGCTGACCCGTTTTGATGAGCTGGAATCACGGCTTGAGACCTTGGAGGGGCGCTCAAAAAAGACCAGTCGAAACAGTCATAAACCTCCCTCGGGCGATGGTCTAGGCAAACGAACAAAAAGTTTACGCCCCCAGAGCGATAAGCCGTCAGGTGGTCAACCCGGACATGCTGGCAGTACGTTGGAGTGGAGTGAGACGGTTGATTGGATAGAGTTCCATGATGTAAACATCTGTACTGGCTGTGGCAAAGTGTTAAAGGATGCCCCCGTTGAGCAGTGGTTAGCCCGTCAAGTCTTTGATATACCGGCTATCGAGGTGATAGTGACTGAACATCGGGTGGCGGTGAAATGTTGTGGAACCTGTGGTCACCAAACCCAAGGGAAGTTTCCCGTGGACGCCCGTAATGTGGTGCAGTATGGTCCCCGGTTGAAGGCCATGATGGTATATCTGATGGATGGACAACTGTTGCCATCAGGACGAACCTGTGAAATATTAAGCGACTTGCTTGGGGTGAGGGTGTCTGAAGGCACCCTCTACACTAGCCGTACCCACTGTTATGAGCAGCTAGCATCGATGGAGCAAGGGATTCAATCGATGCTGGTGAATTCTCCAAGGTCCATTTTGATGAAACGGGGCTGCGGGTCAATGGTCAGCTTTGGTGGCTCCATGTGGCCTGTACGGATGGGCTGACCTACTATTTTGTTCATCCTAAACGGGGAACTGTGGCGATGGATGAGATGGCTATTTTGCCTGAGTTTAGCGGTAAAGCGATTCATGATGGGTTGAAAAGCTATGCCAGATATGAGTGTGACCATTTCCTGTGTAATGCCCATCATTTGCGCGAATTGCGATTTATTCTAGAGCAGTATGACCAGGGGTGGGCCTATCAGCTCAGTCTGTTGCTGGTCACCATTCTCTACCAAGTCCAAGCCGCCAAGACTGATGGTCAGATAGCTCTCCCCGATGACCAACTCCAAGCGTTTGAGGCCCGCTATGCCGAGATTTTGGACCAGGGATTTGCCGCGAATCCCATGCCCACTCCCCCACCCGATGCCCCGAAAAAACGGGGACGTCCAAAGCGCTCTCCTCCTCGTAATTTATTGGAACGGCTTAAATCTCAACAAGCATCAGTGCTTGGCTTCATGCATGACTTTGAGGTGCCCTTTGACAATAATCAGGCCGAACGAGATCTGCGGATGATGAAACTCAAGCAGAAGATATCTGGCTGCTTTCGGTCAGTTGATGGGACTCGTATGTTTTGTCGTATTCGGGGTTACTTATCAACCCTACGCAAGCTGGACCAGAACATTCTGGATGCTCTCATCGGATTATTCTCGGGGAATCCTATCCCTCTCATCCCTCAGGCTGAGTAGTTACGGTTTAAGTGAATTAGCTTGTATCAATAGTTGCTGGTTCGACCTACCAAAAACTGCTCCTATGCCTACGCTAACCATTCGCGAACAGGGAAAAACAGCTACTGGGTTTGATGCCACCCTGAGTATTGATTATCAGGCGCAGTACGACATCACCATTAGCGATCCCTTTGATGCCAAGCAGGAACAGGAGCTGGAGTTTTACTTTGAAAAATGGATCACGTTTCCGTTTGATGAAAAAGTAAAGGCCCAGCGGGCGGCGGCTAGTATTGAGACCTATGGCCACGAGTTGTTTGAGCAGGTCTTCGCAGAACGAAGAGCCTACAGTGCTTATGAACGGGCCTGCCAGCAGGGGCTAAGCAATCTAAAAATTGAAATTTTGGGCGAGTCTCCAGAATTTCAGGCGCTGCATTGGGAGGCCCTAAAAGATCCGGAACAGCCCAGGGCATTTGCATTGGACTGTGTGGTTACCCGCAAACGCCTGGCTGAGAAGGATATGGCCGATGTGCTACAGCCCTCAGCCACAATCAACTTACTGGTGGTGACGGCCCGACCGGATGAGGAAT
>CALBPH010000045.1 GCA_937899365.1 uncultured Leptolyngbya sp. | reverse complement strand
GTCTGACAGCGAATCTTCTAATCAGTCGCACAGTGTTGCCAGCGCCATTGCTAGCTTTGATCCGGGTGGGGTGGGGGCTGTCAATGGCAATGTCTTTGGGTTTCCCCATGACTATGCCCATGCCAGTACGGTGGTGATTGGGGTGCCTTGGGATGTGACGACGTCGTACCAGGACGGTACATGCCAGGGGCCAGAGGCTATTTTGCGGGCATCGCCCCAGCTGGACTTTTATGATTTTGATAATCCGGAAGCGTGGCGGCAGGGGATCTACATGCTGCCGATTCCCGAGTGGTTACTGGCTGAGAATCGGCGCTTAAGACCGGATGCGATCGCAATTATTCGTGAAGCAGAACAGGGCATTACACCCGAAGATAACCCGGATTTGGCCGCAGCCCTAGAGCGAGTTAACCAGGGCTGCCGAACCATGAGCCGTTGGGTCAGCCACCAGACCCAAGTAGCGCTACAGCAACAAAAAAAGATCATCATCATCGGTGGCGATCACAGTGTCCCCCTTGGGGGGCTAGAGGCACTGGCTCAGCAATATCTCAGTTTTGGTATTCTCCATTTGGATGCCCACGGTGATTTGCGCAACGCCTACGAAGGATTCAAAGAATCCCACGCCTCCATCATGTTCAATGCGATGCAGATTCCCCAAATTTCTAAGCTGGTACAGGTGGGTATTCGCGACATTTCCCATCGAGAAATGTCGTTAATTCAACAGTCTGATAAACGGATTGTTACCTACTTAGACACCCAGCTAAAACAGGCAGCCTACGGGGGGCAAAGTTGGCTTCAGCAGTGCCAGGACATTGTGGGCAACCTGCCAGAGAATGTCTACATTAGCTGTGATGTGGATGGTCTAGATCCAAAGCTATGTCCCCATACGGGCACCCCTGTGCCAGGGGGGTTAAACCTGGAGGAAGTCTACTGTCTGTGGCGTGAAGTGGTTCGCAGCGGTCGACACATCATTGGGTGCGACATTTGTGAAACGGGCAACCATGAGTGGGATGGCAATGTGAGTGCTCGGATCCTGTACAAGCTATTTAGCTTTATGACGATGGCCGCGTAGCTTAGGGCATATGCCCTAAGCAGGATCGGTCCTGTCAACCCCTAACGCTAAGGGCGTACCTGGTTAAGAAGTGTTGATTTCTCAACGTTTTCTAATCATTTGCTCGGATGCTGGGGCAGATACTGTTCATATAGGCAGTGATAGACATAGAGCCACTCAGGGTTGATTCGCCAACGGTCTTACAAATGGAAGCGGTGGAATGTGGCGCTGCCGCCCTCAGTATGGTGTTGGGCCATTACGGGCGGTATGTGCCATTGGCGGAGCTGCGCCATGCCTGCGGAGTATCGCGGGATGGGGTGACGGCCGCCAACGTGCTCAAGGCGGCCCGCATGTATAACCTTGAGGCTAAAGGATTTAAGAAAAGTCTAGACAGTTTAGAACAGCTCAAGCCGCCGTTTATCGTCTTCTGGCATTTCAACCACTTTTTGGTGGTGGATGGGTTTGAGGCTAACCATGTGCGTCTTAATGACCCAGCCACCGGACCGCGCCGGGTCACCCGTCAAGAATTTGATGAGGGCTATACGGGCATTGCCCTCACCTTTGCGCCGACGGATGCTTTTGAGCCGGGGGGACGCAAACCCAATGTCATCGGGTCCCTGATACGGCGACTGGCGGGTTCGACGGGGGCGCTGCTCTATTGCACCATAGCGGGATTTTTACTGGTGCTGCCCACCCTGGCCCTGCCTGCCTTTAGCCGAATTTATATCGACAATATTCTATTGGCTAAGCGTTTGGACTGGCTGCCCTATGTGCTCCTGGGGATTGCCCTGATCGTCATGGTGCAGGGGGTATTGACCATGCTGCAGCTGCGCTTTTTACGGGCGCTTAAGATCAAGCTGGCGGTGGGGATGGCCAGTCGGTTTGTGTGGCACGTGCTGCAGCTGCCGGTGGGGTTCTATGCCCAGCGGTTTGCTGGGGAAATCAGCGGTCGCATTAGCCTGAATGACAGCGTGGCTAACGTTCTGTCGGGGCGATTGACGACGACGATTATTAGCTCGGTGATGATCGTGTTTTATGCGATCGCAATGCTTCAATACGACATTCCCCTCACCCTGATTGTGATTTCCTTTGCCGTCATTAACGTCGGGGTGCTGCAATGGGTTTCGCGTCAGCGCAAAGATGCTAACCTGCGGCTGGTGCAGGAATACGGCAAAGCATCAGGGATTGCCGTCGCGGGTCTGCAGGGTATGGAAGCCCTAAAGGCGGGCGGATTAGAATCTGACTTTTTTGCCCGTTGGGCCGGCTACCATACCAAAGCCGTCAACGCTCAGCAAAACCTGGGATTAGCTAACCGGGTGATCGGCCTACTGCCGTCCTTACTGTCTACCCTGGCCAATCTCTCACTGCTGATCATTGGCGGCTGGCGCATCATCCACGGCAGTCTCACCATCGGTATGCTGGTGGCATTCCAGCTGTTGATGCAAAGCTTCCAGGGTCCGGTAAATGCC
>CALBPH010000044.1 GCA_937899365.1 uncultured Leptolyngbya sp. | reverse complement strand
GACTGGATTAGCGGTGTTTTCTGGCTTGCAAATGAGACAAGCCGAAATCCAACAAATTCGCACTTCTGTTGCCGTATCCAAGACAGCACTTGCCAACAATCAAACCTTAGATGCCGATGTTGCCAGTATTCGTGCTGTCCGAATTCTGCAAAAGTCTTTTTGGCAAACCGTCATGCCTGACCACAAGTTGAAGATTTCTGTCTTAGGGCAACTGCAACAAACAACAGTTACTGGACAAGAACAGAACCGTCTTGAACTCCATCCTGGCCTGATTGGTAATAGCACCCCATACAATTACTCGGAATTCAACGGAATTCTAGGTGTGGGTGTGGTTTCTGGTCCGCTTTCTGGCCCGCTTTATAGCATCACGTTTAGCCCTGACGGCTCTCAGCTGGCGGCTCTCAGAGGAGATGGGACTGTCCGCCTGTGGGATACATCGGGCAAACAGCTAGCCGTATTTAAAAGTCCTCAGGGACGGATTGCTAGCATCACGTTTAGTCCCGATGGCTCTCAACTGGCAACCCATGGAGAAGATGGGACTGCCCACTTGTGGGACACAGCAGGCAAGCAGATAGCCACATTCGACATCCAGGACGACCCGATTGGTAGCATCTCATTTAGCCCCGATGGCTCTCAGCTAATAATCAGAGGACTATTCGGGGCTGTCCGCCTGTGGGACACAACAGGCAAGCAAATAGCCGCATTCGACGACCATCAAGGACAGATTACTAGCATCACGTTCAATCCTAATGGCTCTCAAATAGCAACCCATGGAGACGATGGCATCCGCCTGTGGGACACAACAGGCAAGCAAATAGCCGCATTCGGTCATCAAGGACAGATTGATAGCTTCACGTTCAATCCTAATGGCTCTCAAATAGCAACCTATTATGAAGAAGACGGGACCCTCCGCCTATGGAACACAACAGGCAAGCAGCAGCTAGCCGCATTCGACGGTCATCAAGGACTGATTTTTAGCACCACGTTTAGCCCCGATGGCTCTCAGATGGCAACCGGTGGAACAGATGGGACTGTTCGTCTATGGGACACAACAGGCAAGCAGCTAGCAGCATTCGAAGGCTATCAAGGCTCAGTTTTTAGTATCGCGTTCAGTCCTGACGGTACGCAACTGGCAACAAGTGGTATGGATGGGACTGTTCGCCTGTGGTTGGTTGGCAGTATGAATGAACTACTCTCAAGACAATGCGATTGGGTAAGAGATTACCTAACCAATAACGTAGATGTTGACGAAAGCGATCGAAAACTCTGTGATGGCATTGGCCAATAGCTGCATCAACATACCATGACTACCACCAAGTAACTTTCGAGCGGTGAACCATCACCATCCAGCATTCCGTCTATGCCACATCGCATCGCACAGACTTGCATTTTTCTGACGACTGAGACTTTCATTTGCGGGTATTTCCTCAAAACATAAATGCTCGCAAAAAAACACCTTTGATAGTCATAAGGAACAATTGACCGAGGCTGTTTTGAGTTATGAGCAAGATTAAGTCAATGCCCTTTCGATAGTCAGTCAATTACCATGGATTGACTGACTATCGCTATATAGTGGATGGTGGCTAAACTTTGGTGGCTAAACCTCTCAGTGCTGTTTGCTCCGCTTCATAGATGATATCGGCCCAAGAGGGAACATCTACTGATGGCGGAGAAGTACTTTTCATGATTCTATGCTGAGCGGTTGCATCATAGAAATCGCCAATGTAGATTTGTGGCTCTAATTGAACGGCTTTGCTTATCACAGTTAAGTAATTGACTAAAGAGTGACGAGCCACATAATGCGGATACCAAAAATCCTTGACAAAAAAGCTGATCAAAAATTGCTGACCAATGTGGTGATAGTTGAAAAGTTTAGGCGGCAAGGATGGAATGAGATCATAATAGTTTGCGATTCGGTAGGTAGAGGGTTCAAGATTGTAGGTGTTGTTATAAGTCTCTTTCCAGGTTTGCAAGCCTACGCGAGGGCTGGCAAAGGTGATGTTCTTGAGGCGGATTTTATTGCCAAAGCTATGGGCCACATCCAGCGTAAAAAGCGCAGCCAACGGGCCACCCAAACTATGCCCTGTCGTGATAATTTCTTCAGGTGCAGGGGTTAGTCGGCTGAGCTTTTTGAAGAGCTGTGCTTGCATGCTCCGTTTCATATTGCCGCCTTTGAGGCTGTAAATGCTGTTGAATCCGTCTGCCACCAAAACATCTTGTGGAAACGTGTTTTGCCTCCCATAGGGCTCAAAGGGAACCGGATCTATCCAGAGATCTTCATAGGCATCTTCATAAGAATCTGTACCGCGAAAGGCAATGAGATAAGTACTGGGATTTAAAACGGACTGTAGTATTAATCCAAAGCGCTCCTTACGGCCAGTGCCATTCGAGACTTTATCCCAGCCGGTAAAACGACCAACGCATCTATATCCAGGCACCACCTGACGACGACGTGGTTTTTTATAATCGCTATAAGCGGCTAAGGATGCATGGGCACAGGCAATAGTTAACTTTGGATCAAGGCTGACTTGTTCAATGTAAGGTTGTTGTTGAGTTAGTTCTGAAAATCTAAACTGATAGCCCTCATCTACGCTTCCCTTTAGCGTAACAGACAGCGCTTCTCTCCCTTGCAAATTGACTTCTTGGTAATCAACCGCTTCTAGGTCAATGATGTCGCCAACCGCTACAGTGCTAGGCATCACGGCCCAACACAACTTAGGCAGCAACAAAAACTCCACCCGCTGTCCCTTAGTCAAATGAGCTTGGCTCATAATCAAGTTGCCAGCCTTAAAGGCTGTTACCGTAACCCCTGACGCAATCTCGACCTCATTAACGACAGAAAATTGGTTCGGGGATGCACCAGGCTGTCTCTCGACAAGTGCAAAACCACTTTCTGTTCCTTCTAAAGCAAAAGATGATGTTTCAACTGCTTTTCTCGCTGTACCGCTGCGGCCACCATCCCAGGTCGCTTGAACCCAGGTACGAGCAGGATAATCAAAGCAGTATGAATCACTATCTTTTATCACTTGCCAAGCGAGGGCAGATGGCCCATCAGAGACTTGTGTGGGTGCGGCAAACACCACCACGCAATTATTTTCTGCTTTAAGGTGGGCTTGATTAGTAAAGGTAATTTTGATGTCGGTAGGCATTCATAGATCCTCAGATATTGTTGGATTCTCTTTTCTGCAGCAGTTTTTAGTTGTGGTATGAGAAATGATTAGGAAATCAAAATTCCCGTCGCCCCCTTAGCCCCAAGTCTAGATGAGTAGCTTCAGAGCTTCCCAGACTTGGATACCAGGGGGCGTGACGGGATGAATCAGATTAGTCAGGGTTTACACGTTACTGAACTTTCATCGTCCACATTGAGCCATCCCAGGTGAGGTAGTTCAAAATCGTATCTTCGTGTCCTGAGCTTTCACCTTTACGCACATGCTTAAATACCTTTCGACTCGGATCGATTGTGGCAGTCCACTCAGAACCATCCCAAGTGATGTAATTAATAATGGTGTCGGTGTGACTTGAACTGGCACCTTGCGCGGTATGCGTGAATGTACCCTGCGAATCAATGGATGCTCTCCAGTTGCCGCCCCCCCATGATTTATAATTGACTTATTGTTCCTCATGTCCGCTCGCTGCACCTTTCTGGGTGTGGTGAAGTGTGAGCGAATTAGTGGGAGAAGTCGGGGTTGGCCGTGTCGGCTTTTTCTCTTCCTGATTAGGATTTTCTTCCGAAGTGCTCATACCGTCCACGGTAGCGTCTAACCCTGAAAAAGCGACCCCACTATAGATCCCTTTTTCCTGCCACGAGACGTTTGTCCCTTTTACCTTTAAGGTCGCTGTAAAGGGAAGCGTAATCTTGCCATGCTTAATGACAAGATTGGCAACACAAGATGAGTTGGGAAGACAGTCAACAGGCATCTCGTAGGTTTTAGTCTCAACTGTTTTCTTTGTTTTACTCTCACCAATCGTTAACTGATTTTCAAGGGAGGTTTCTATCGAGCCACTCGCCAGAAAGGGAACTTCAACATCTGCGGTTACCGTAATGCCAACGGTCGTAGAATTCTCCCAGGTGAATGTCGATTGCGTCTCCTCGCTATAAGAAAAGGTCGCTATCAATGTTTGAGACACAGGAGAGTTGTTGTCTAGCTGACTGCTTAGATGTTGAGTTGGAACAATTTAAACAACTTCAGCGTAGTTGAGAGCCCCATACTCGAGGTCAATGAGTTCAACTTCTCCTGCTGGACGAATATAGCCTAATAAGGCACGATCTCCATTGTAGATATTGGTATCAAAATTATCACCAATGAGAAGCTTTGTGTCATTGCGTTTGCCACTCCACGCTGCCCAAAGAGGCAATGTCGCACCATGATCTGGTGTTGTACTGATATACCCTAACAATTCATGTTGACCATATAAAGGCCTCTCTAAATGGGGGCTCCCAACACAGAATCCGGTGTCATTTCGACGGCCACTCCAAGCTTTATAAAAAGGCGTTAAATTCTCATCGGGTTTAGTCCAAATCAGTCCATACAAAACATGATCTCCATCGTATAGATCATATGACATTGTGTCTTGGCCGACAGAAGCGCTGGTGTCATTGCGTTTTCCACTCCATGCGACATAAAGAGGTGTTATCGTATTTTCAGTCATTTTTAGTTTCCTGTTTTTGGGAAGGTTTAAGGCAAAGTTGAACAAACTGTTTTGTATTTGTTTAACTTTGCTGTCATCAATAAGACGACTATGTACACTTAGTTGTGAAATGTTAGAGAATGAATTCTCGAGGTGTGAGTTGTTGAATTATGAACAGTTAGCAGAATTTTTGCATCAGACTCTCCTGCGAGATAGCAGGTTAACCGCTTGCGCAGAAGTGAGCGTGCTTGTTGAATTCGTTTTCGCCCAGTTGCTTCTGTAATACCTAGCTGAAAAGCCACTTCCTTGTAAGATTTTTCTTGGTAAAATCGTAAAATAAAAGGAGTGCGAAGCCTGATAGGCAGAGCAGTAACTAGCTGGGATACATAATCTCTTAGCTCGTTGTTGAGCAAGTTAACCTCGGGAGCCGGCTGATGAGAAATTTCACCCCAAGCCTCTTTTTGCAGTCCAGAATGAACCTTATTCTTGCGTTCTTGCGCCCGATATAGGTCTATATATAGATGTTTGGTTAAGCTGCTAAGCCAGCTTTTAGGATTTGTGACCTTATGAGCATGTTTAGGCCATTTCGCTTGGGCTTTATCTCTAGCCTGGCTCAATAGCTCATTGGCTTCAGCCTGATCTGAGCCCGTGCATTTTAGGCATACCCGATACACATAGTCACGATGCTGTAGCCAAATCTCCCAGAAATTATCTGAAGCTGCGGTTGTTTGTATCGGCGGGTTAACGGGCTGCGGATGAGTCGGTTGTAACGCGTCAGGAACAATGTGTAGCTGGGGCGTTGCTAAGACAGGTAGCGTATTCATCGCTAGGCTCCTTGAGGGCTTGTGTTTCAACACCTTCAAGGTAGGCAAGCGATCTGCACCCAATCGAATAGGGCTTATTGCGTTTGAAATAACTGATATATCAATGGGTTTGGCATTGTAAAGCGCCGATCAGTTGGGGATACCCCCCAACTTGATCAGCCAAATTCCCCAACTTAATGGTCAATCTCGAATTTTGAGTTGGGGAATATCGGCCCCTTGCAAGCTATCAATATCAATCGAAATCAGTCCCATTTCAAACGCATCTATTGCGCGACAGTGGAGATAGGCGAGTAAGCGACAGCGGTTGTCGGGAACAGC
>CALBPH010000043.1 GCA_937899365.1 uncultured Leptolyngbya sp. | reverse complement strand
CCATTCGCAGCAATCAAGGTGTTATCATCCTGCTGGGTAATGCTCAAATCATCAAAGCCGATACCTAAACCAGCAATACCAAGTACGTCCTCGCCACTGGTAAAGTCAGTTATGATATTTGTGGAGTCCGGAGTTTCGGCAGTGGCAATCCAGAACTGGTCAGCACCCATACCACCAGAAAGGATATTGTCACCACCCATTTGTACGTAGAATATATCGTCGCCCGCACCACCCAAAGCGCGGTCTTCTTTACCTAAAAAGAAGGTGTCATTACCTTCTCCACCGGACATCCGATTACCACCCATAGCATCGGTAGCATCAAATTCATCATCTCCATTGCCACCAAAAGCTCTATCTTTGTGAGTAACATAAATAATATCATCGCCACTACCAGCGTTGACACGATTTTGGCCAGCATTAGTGTTGAAAGCAGCGTCTACTTCATCGTTACCTGCACCAGTAAATACAGTATCACGAACACCATCAAATCCATCCACACCTGCAATTAAAATATCGGAATCAGCAGTACCGGATACTAATTCTGTGCCATCTTCTAAAGAGGCGGTGAGGTCGTAGTCGCCGTAGAAAACGCCCACCTCTGGGAACGTCCAGCCGCTACCGCTCAGCGGTACGAAGGGGTCGTAGTTGCGGTTGCCCAATGCACTCACGCCCACGTAGTAGGTACCGGCGGTTTCAGCCGTGAACTCTAAGTAAGGGTCGCGGGAAAAGTCTTCGCCAGGGGCTGCGCCGTCGTTGTTGGTAGCTAGCTCGTTACCTGCGGCATCAAACAAGCGCAGTTCGCTATCGACGGTCTGAGGAATATCTTGGAATTCAGGTTGTATATATACGTCTGGGTAAGTGATGAAACTCGCAAAGTCATCACGGCCATCAACATCTAACGCAACGGTCTGCCCTGCTGCCAAGGTGAACGAGTAGAAGTCTACCTCTTCGGAAAAACCAAATTGGAAACCACCAAACTCTGGGTCGCTCTCAGATAAACCGCCGCGAATCGATACCGTCGGGTTATCGGCGCTCAAACCGAGGGAATTAGCTCTTGGTATGGTGCTGTTGTCCTCAATTTCTCTCGGGGAGCTAGCTTGTCCGGGCGTATCACCTAGAGAAAAAGTGACCTCAGCTAATGCCTCAGCGGTTTCGTAGCCGTCGCCTGGTTCTACCGTAAAGGTGGCCGTTTCGCCCACCTCATCAATGCCATCGTCAAGAATCGGTAAGCTTACAGTGGCTTCCTGTTCGGTCAGGGTAATATCCAGTCCATTGTCCCGCACCGCCGCAATCGTGCCACCTTCTACCTCAATGGCCTCTGTGTCAAAATCAGCGAGCGAATCAGTGCTGAGAGTAACCGTTAGGCCTTCTACTGGCGGTGGTGCACCTAGGCTTAAGCTTAAAGTACCAACGGTGCCTTCGGATTCAATCAAAGTATCGCCAGACGCAGTAGGCGTGACAAAAATCTGGGAGTCGGGATTATCTAAAATCGTAAGGTTAATTTCACTTGCTTCGGGGTTGATGGTGTAGCCTGGTTGGGGCTGTAAAGCAAAGGTGAGATCGAGGATACCCTCTTGAAAAGTGTCTGGAGGATTATCCGTATCAACCGTTAGCTCGTCGAAGACCGCCAGGGTAATGGTCGCTGTTTGTTGTGTGATGTTGAAGAGAAAGCCCGAGCGATCTGGGGTGGCAATCGGAAAATCACCGCCAACAATCTCGGCGTTAAGTACATCAAACTGACTGAGGACGCTACCAACAGTCGTGTCATCATCACTATCCAGCAGCACCGTCAGACCCTCTGCTAGGGGTAGTTCAGACAAGGTAAAGGTCAGCGTCGTTTCAGTACCTTCAGTTTCAATTAGCTGCGTTTCACTAATGCTAATGCCCACTTCGGGACCAGTGTCTCCTCCCCCTCCAGAGGCAGGAACATCCTCTATCGAATCGTAGTAGGTCACTTCTGTTGTCCCAGCATCGGGGGCAATTTCATAGCCCTCGCCTGGTTGCAAAAAGAAGGTAACATCCTCGGCTCCGTCGGTTTCTAGCGGCTCGTACGCGTCTAGAAAAGGTCTTATCCCGAAGAAATCGATATTGCCAACGGCCCGATTGGCCGCTTCCAGGGTGACGGTCATGGTTGGCTGTTCCATCAGGAGCCGAATTCCTGTGGGAATGCCGTCCTCGTTGTAAAACGCGCCTAAGGATTGTCCGCCGATAGTGCTGGGGAGGTTGTCCTGTTGATTGAGCGAAACGTAATCAAACAGATTGGCACTGCTGTTGAGGACAATCTCAACGCCCCCTTCAGGAATGTCGCCTTCAGCTCGAATGGTGAAGTTAACTTCCGAAGTGCCCCCGTCTTCCACAAACTCCACCACTCCAGGGGTAAGATTGCCCTCACTATCTTCAGTAATGGAGATAGCCCCTAGAGAGAGCGTCGGTGGATTGGTGACATCGGGGTTGCTGACTGGCGGGGTGGGTGTGCCCGTTTTACGAGGATTGTCAGGGGTTAAGAGGTCAATCTCAAGCTCGTAGTTACCAAAGATGAGTTTGTTTTCGTCTCCCAAGGCTGGAATTTCAATACTGTAAGCAGCGGCTAATCCAATGAAACTAGACCCCGCAGAGGAGAGACCAGAAACTCCAATGTAGTAGATACCGTCCTCGGGTGCGGTAAATTCTAAATAGCTTTCTGTTTCATCGAAGTTAACCGTGCCATCTTCATTGTATGCACCAAATAGCCCATTAACTGTACCGAATAGCTTGTCAGGAGCTGCGGCTGTAATCTGACTAGGAGCAGTAATCAGTCGATTGCCGTCTGCGTCAAATGCTGCTAGTCCTGATACAAACCCGGCATTAAAAAGGTCGAAGCCTGAATTGCCTTCAGCCTCAAATGCTTCAACGGCAACGGTATCTCCCGCACTCAATTCCAACTGATACAGATCTACATCCTCGTTGTAGTCGAGATAGGTGTAGGTGCCGTCAGCGTTGAGGTAGCGGTTGCCAATGTCAAAGTAAATGGCATCAGCAGCCGAGAAGGAGGGGTTTTCAGGGGTAATTTGTGTATCGACTGCAACACCGATAATGTCGTTGGGCTCGGTAACCACGCCACGCGGAATATCTGCTCTCGTATCAACTAGGTTAAACGTGCCGCCGCTGTAGTCTGAGTTAATTTCGTATCCGTCTCCCGCAGCTAGGCTAAAGGTCGCCGTTTCACCCGCTTCGGTTTCGCCATCAGCAGCAATAGGCAGATTTACCAGGGTAGTGTATTCGGTCATCCGCAGGTCAAACCCACCGTCGCGCACCGCAACGATTTCGCCACCTTCTACCGAAACACCCGCTAAGTCAAACTCACTTAAATTAGGTGCATTTACTGATACTACTAATCCACCTTCAGGGATAACTCCATTGGTAGCCAGAAATGCGTGGGCCGAGACGGTGCCTTCGGCTTCAATTAGATAATCGGGCCCAGTCAACAAACTTACTTGTAACATAGTTTCTATCTCCGTAATTAAAGCTGGAACACTAATTGGTGCAGTACGATGCAAAGTAGCCTGTTCGTAGTCATAGGCAAAGCCAAGAAGTAATGCTTCACTAAAGGGTTCGCCGGAAAATTCTAAACCGACCGGAAAACCCGTTGAAGTAAACCCCGCTGGGACTACAATCCCCGGTAGTCCAGCAATGGACGTAAAGAAATTGCTAGATTCCGGTGATGATTCACCAATGAAGGGTGCTGGCAGTGTCTTCATTGGATATACCAAAGCGTCTAGGTTCAGTTCCTCAAGCAGGTCAACGGTGGCATCCTGCAAAAACTCTCGACGGGACAAACGCTCTAGGTAGTCTGGATTATCTTCAAAGGAATTAATTCTTTGGGACAAGCTCAAAATCAGGTCAGTACGAGGCAACAGTCTGCCATCGTTGAGAATGTCTTGTAAGGTATTTACCGGAGTATTTGGTCCAAGACTACCAAGGTAACTATTGAGGGCAGGCTTAGTTTCAAAGAGATTTAGGAGAGCACCGTCAAGAAAACTGAATAAGTCAAATCCTAAGCTGACATCATCGACAATAATTGCCCCTTCTGCCTCCAAATCATCAATGGCTTGCTCGATAATAGTGATAGATTCTTGGTGGTTTTCGCCAGTACGAAACAAATCGCGAAAAATGCCAATCCGTGCCCCTTCAAGGGCCTGGGTAGTCAGAAGACTGGTGTAGCCTGCTTCTGGGATGTTGTCCACACTGGCGAAGGTACTGGGGTCGCTTTCATCAAACCCGGCGATAATGTCTAGGGCGATCGCAGCGTCACTCACTGTCCGGGCAATAGGTCCTACCCGATCCTGGGTAAATGAAATCGGTACTGTCCCATCCCGGCTAACTAGCCCAGCGGTAGGAGCAATACCTACAAGGCTATTATTTGCCGCAGGATTACGAATGGAGACACCAGTTTCTGTACCTAGACCTACAACGGCAAAATTAGCCGTAATCGCCACCGCTGTTCCTGCACTTGACCCACCGGGAACTCGATCAAACGAATAGGGATTTAAAGTTTGTCCACCTAACGCACTCAGTCCTTGGACATTGCGAGCAAATTCATCTAAATTCGTTTTTCCTAAGATAATTGCCCCCGCTTCCCGCAGCTCCTGCACTACAAAAGCATCATTTGCCGGCAGGGAATTTTCTAATACCAACGCTCCGGCGGAGGTTGGTAGATCCGCAGTGTCAATATTGTCCTTTATTAAAACTGGAATGCCATGAAGGGGGCTTCTTGGTCCCTGTTCTTGGCGCTCTCGATCGAGGGCGATCGCTATTTCCAATGCGTCAGGATTCAGCTTAATAATGGAATTTATGGCCGGACCCTGTTGGTCGTAGGCAGCAATCCGATCTAAATAAAGCTGAACCAGTTGCTCTGAGCTTAACGTGCCAGCGTCAAAAGCTTGGTTAATCTCAGCAACGGTGGTTTCTTCAATCGGAAAAAAATCACTGGAGGTCATGTCAGATTGAGTTATGGAAGAAACAGCTATCCCTTTTCTTATTTTGTGTAGCGGTCTACGAATTAGTGACGGATCTAAATTCCCGAACTTACACCCTCTAAGTTCTGCCCTATAAGCTTTTTCAATCTTTTAGGTTACAACTAAAATTCAGCCCTGTCGCGTTTAAGACAGCACAATTAATTATTAATTTATAAACGTCATCAGATGAAATTCATTTATATTAATATCTATTACAAATAAAATTCAAGTCGAATTTAAGTCGAATTCTGCATTATTGTACTATCTTTTTTTTAAGATAAAAAGTTTTTCATAACATAAAATCGATTTAGAGATGCTTACAAATATCTCAAACAATTCTCTTGCCTAACTTAAGCTGGAATGGGAAAAAGTGGATTATTAAACCAGTGAACAGTGAATAGTGGACAGTTATCAAGGGATATGGTGGGAGATTTAGACCCACAATTAAAACTCAGATTAAAAAGCCAAAAGCTTAGATTGTGCAATTTTTGCACGAATGAGCATAGAACGATTAACAAAAATTGGTTTAAATGTGTTTTACCCAGGTTTGAATTAAGAGACGTAGCAGTGCTACGTCTCTACACGGTTTTGGGAATAACCCCATTATTTAGAAATAATTAATCAGAAATTATTTCCTCCTCCGAATTAAGTCTTCAAATCAAAACTTAAGCAGTAAAGTTAAACTGGAATACCGCATCATTGAAATCATTGTCGCTAACACCAGCGATGTTAGAAGGTAAATCTTCAAATCCGAAGATACCGTCACCCCAAGACTTCAA
>CALBPH010000042.1 GCA_937899365.1 uncultured Leptolyngbya sp. | reverse complement strand
TAATATTGGCTTCGCCAATAGCCGTCTTAATGGCCCACTGAACCTGCTCCCAAATTTCTATGGCATCATGTTCTACCCAGCCCGGCTGCGGATAATACTGGGTCAGCTCCTTATAGGCTTGACCCACAATATCGCCCGCTTTGCTAAACAAGATGGCGCGGTTACCGGTGGTGCCCAAGTCTAGGGCCATGACGTACTGTGACATTGACGATTCCTCGTGACAAAAGGGTGCGTGGCAAAGGGAAACCCGGAGGGTGGGCACCGCCCACTTACTCGATTACATCAGGTTTTCAAACAGACCGATTAGATTGCCTTCAGGGTCGCGGCAGTAGGCAATCTTGAGGTTAAAGTCGCTATTTTGAGTCGGTGGCTCATCAAAATGCACCCCTGCCTGACGCAGCTGGGAATAGGTACTGTCTAAATCGGTAATGGTGAAAATAAGAACGGTTTTATCTTGGCTATCGGCAACAGCAGGCTTATCGCTGGTGTGAATAATAGAGGCCATTTCATCTTGATGGAATAGGGAGATAGTCTGTCCAGCCACCTCAAATTCGGCATAGCTTGGGTTTTCTACGATCGCCGTTAGGCCCAGCAGATCGCGATAAAACCTGCAGCAGTGGGTAATATCCGACACCAGTAAGCGCGTAGACGCGGCTTTGACATCCATGGAAAAACCGATCTAATTAAAGAACTCCACCCATTGTGTCGCGGAGAGGATTCTGTGGAAAAAAATGGAGAAAGTCTTAGGGGAAATTAATAAAGGTTAGGGAATGGTTTGGCTCAGCGGGGCTCAGGACCATCGGCAGATAAGCGGCGTTGAACTCGGCCTTTAAAGTAAAGCCTTTAAAATAAAAAAGAGGGTGCGTGATCGCACTCTCCCATAACGAAGTTTTTGAGTATTGATTTCTTAGGAACTAGCGCAGCCAGAACGGCTTAATAGGCAAGTTCTTTGAGATTGAGGGGGTGGCAATCGGGGCAGTTCCCCTATTTCATGACCACCACTCGCCACCCTAATCTTCCTGTTCCAAGAGACGGGATAGCTGCCCACGGATGGCATCAAGCTTTTTGTCTACTTTTGGAACGGTCAGCAGTCGGACTTCGACCTCAGCAATATTGTCAATGCGGGTGGTTTTTTCCCACAGCTTACGCTCTACATCAGACTCAGATTCGTAACGGAACGTAATGGTGGTGTTGGTAACCTCCAAGATTTCCACATTTTTAAACCAGCCGTTGCTGCTTTTTACATACAGCCACACACTGCCTTGGCCAACGAGTTCTTTGAGCTTTTTTTCCATATGACAAAATTCCCCAGACACTGCACAGGTCTACAAGAGATAATGCTGTCTTTTCTTAAGATTGATTTTATAATCTTAGCACTTTGAAAAGTTATATGTAGACTAAAAAATAAATGTTCTATAATCCCTAAAATCCTTCTGGGCTAAATAATCGGGAGGAATTTATTAATTGTTGTCAGGGAAAAATTAATGTTCCAGTCATTTTCTAATGTTGGGTGATGACAAAAGAAAATGATGCCGTATTTTTCTAGTCGTTTTTAGATAGAAAGCCGGTTATTTTTTCTGTTCAAAGAGAACACCCTGGCTGTCTTTGAGGGTAAAGTGGCACGGATTTTCTAAGTCGGTGTCGAGGTTGAGGTCTGGGGTTGCGATCGCAACCCTCCAATCATCCATATCCAGCCCCAGCCAGTTTTCCAGCTCAATCGTCAGCGGCTCTCCCCCCATATGGGCCACCATCAAAATCGGCGAATCCCCTGGTTCAAGCGGGTTACTCCGCACACCATAAAAAACGGTGCGCTGGTCATCACTAATACGATTAAAACGGTCGTGCCCCGTCAAATTATCCTGAAGCCATGGGTGACGCCGACGATACTGCCTCAAAGCCAAATGAAATGAAGCCATTCCCTGGTCGATCCGCTCATAGGAGCGAGAAACGTTACATAAACCATGACCATCTTCCATAAAGGCCATGGCAAATTTCTTCAATTTGGGCACATCTAAATTTGCCAAAAACCCTGCCAAAGAAGACTCATTCAGTTCAGCCAGCGCCGGTAATTCACAGCTATCAATGTTAGGCCCCAGACATTGGCTACAGATGGTAGCCACCTCCTGTAGGTTATAGTCCGTTGTCACCATGGCCTCCTGCAGCGTTTGGGAAAAGTCCCGCAGCTGCTGAAAGTCACGGAACCCCATGCGCTTAAGCTGAGGGTAAACCTCTGCCAGGTCATACATATCGGGCTCAATATGCCATTCTAATAAGCTGATTTCCTCTGAAACCACCTAGACGCCATATTGATCGTCCGTATTTCTAAAAAACCCCCAGGGAGCCCCCACATTGGCATTAATAAAATCCATCGGTAGACCGGGGCTAAAGCCACAGACCCAAAGCTGAGTGGCCGGATTGTTATACGCCTTATGCAGCACATCCGGTAGGGTTTTTCCCAGATTCCAGTTAATGGGCTGATCGATTTCAACCTGGGTGCCGCGCCTCAACGTATCGTGGTTTCCACAGCCCGTAATCCAGCGGTTACCTTGATAGATAACTTCCCCCACCCGTCGCCATTTACGATCCCAAAACCCCTGCAGAGAAGGAGTGTTATGGGCAAAAATTAGCGGTCCCCATTGAAATGACTCGGGCTTTTGTTCAATTAACTCCCGATAGCGAGAAATCTCTTCCCACCCTTCCTGGGGCCAGGGCCGACCATCCTCAAAAATGGTAAACATCAGCCGGCGGTAGCCATTGATGTCTTGCACCACATCACTCATGGCCAACAGATAGGCATCGTCTTGCTCTACGCGATCCGTAAGCGGATTAAAGAACCGAAAGTCCTGACCACCATCAACACGGATACCGTCAGCCCCTGTATTCAGCTTGCGCCGCTGCATCTCCAGTAAAATGGCCCGCACCTGGGGCAGCTGATGGTTAAGATCCTGGCCATACATATTGGGCCCCTTAAAGAACTGATGGGTCATCACCTCCCGGGCCTGGTTATCGGCATGGCCGTAAACCAAGTCATAAATCAGCTGTATCGGACCTTCAGAAAAGTTGTGTAGCGTCGCAATAAAATCAATCACCTCGTTGGGGCGCAGACTCCCTAGCACCGCTGGGTTAGTCGCCCCCGAACCAAGGATAGGAACGTCATAGCCCCAGTTTTGAGTGTCGGGTTTTCTAAGCACTGCCTGGGCAGTTGTAGGCGAGCGCTGGGGAGCGACATCAGCCGCGGCGTCATCAGACGGTAGGGCAAAAAACTCATAGTCAGCGTGGGAGTCTTCCCGCCGATACTCAATGGTGGGTTCCACCGGCAACAGTTGAATAGCGTCATAGCCGGCATAGACGGCTTCTTCGGGGGTGAGGTCATCACCGGCTGCCAGCTTGTCAGAAATACGCTGATAAATTTCTGTCAGCCCCTCAAATGTGCCTTGGGCAGACGCGGTATTGATATGGAGCTGCAAAATATTGGTAGGGGCTTCGACGCGGGGAATCGTGGCGTCACCAACGCCGCTACCGGTACGACGAAAATAGCTGCGGTCAGCCCGCTGTCGCTGTAGCAAACGCATGTCATACAGCTCTGCAGGGGCAAAAATCCCATAGGGCAGTGAATACGCTAGCGGATCTCGAATGATGTGTACTCGCCCATCCTGGTCAATGTAGCGTAACCAGTAAAAACATCCAGCCCGCTCGCGGCGACCGGGGCGCATCCCCTCAATCACTCCCCAGACAAACTCTCCCTGTTTAACCAGAGGAATTTGTACTTGATTAAACGTGACAGTTTGTTCTGCCGAGCGAAAATCAATATCCTCTGTCGGGGTATAAACCTCCAAAACAATTCGATCTTCTGACTGAATAATGTCGCCCGTGAGATCGGGGGTCCAAAACCCTACCTCAGTCAGTCGGTCAGCCCGATAGTGAGCCCCCAGACGTCGAGCAATTTTCTGGGCCTTTTCAAAAAATGTTGCTACCGCACGTAGGATGCTTTCGGCCCACATGAGCAGGCTTTGGGTTTCATCTTCGACTAGTTGCAGTCGTCTGGGGGCAGTTGCAATCACCGGATGTCTCGTTAGTGAGGAGAGCGCATGGGTTTAGTTAAACCTCAGGTAAACCTTGTCCACAGCCAGAAGTTATATTCTTCTGTCGGAGAAACTCAAGGTTTCAACGTTATGTGGGTTAGCAGCGCTACATTAGCTCAGAATGTTGAGCGCGCCTATAGTTCCCATCGATCAAAATATGACAAAACTACGCCCATGATTTACAGCTCTAGACAGAGTGTAAGATCGATAGTGGATGGAGAGAATAGTTATGGCTGATGAATTTATAAATTCGTTTTTGAAAATGATTTCCTTTGATCAATTCATGGCTTAGGGAAGACTGCCTATTCAATTGCTAAATAAGGCTTAATACGATAACGTAACTCACTGTAAACCCTGATGTATTGGCAGAAATCGTCAGCGGACTCTAATTATCATTCATGCATTTTTTTGAGGTTTGGCGGCGGCAGCGTGGTAAATAAAGTTGCCTCCCCCGAGCCTTGTTTTGTTTGGATCCCACAGTTAATACCGCTGTTGAGCAACCTGCAGGAGAACCCAATATGAAATCTTCCCTGGTGATCCTATACCACCGTGAACCCTATGACGAGGTGACGGAAAATGGCAAGATTTATTACCGTGAAAAGAAGAGTCCAAATGGAATTGTACCTACATTAAAAAGCTTTTTTGCCAATGCAGACCAGAGTACTTGGGTCGCTTGGAAACAAATCGCTGAGTCAGAGAAAAAAGGATTTATCGATCGAGTCACCATGGAGGGGGGCAGCGATAGCTGCGTAGTACGGCGTATTCCCCTAAATGCCGAGCAGGTGCGAAATTTCTATCACATTACGTCCAAAGAAGCCTTCTGGCCGATTTTGCACTCGTTTCCCGAACACTTTACCTATGACAGTTCTGACTGGGAAAATTTTCAAAACATTAATCGCCTGTTTGCGGAAGCCGCCTGTGAGGATGCGGCTGACGACGCGCTGATTTGGATCCACGATTACAATCTCTGGCTAACGCCCTATTACATTCGCCAGAAGATGCCCCATGTGAAGATCGCCTTCTTCCACCACACGCCATTTCCGGCGGCGGATGTCTTTAATATTCTCCACTGGCGAAATGCCATCATCGACAGCTTACTGTGTTGCGATCTGTGCGGATTTCACATTCCTCGCTACGTGCAAAACTTTGTGTCCGCAGCCCGCAGCTGTCGGGATGTGGAGATAGTAGAGCGTATTCCTGTACCTGAGGCGTTTACTAAGACTGGCACAGCCCTGGCCGAGCCTGAAATGGTTACCAAGCTGCGTTACAACGGGCGTATTGTCACCATTGATGCCTTCCCGGTGGGGACCAGTCCTAAAAAGATTCACGATGTGGTGATGCGTCCTTCGATTCAAGAGCGAGTCAAGGCGTTGCGGGCTGAAATCGGTGACAACACCCTGATCATGTCGGCGGGGCGCGTGGACTATGTCAAAGGGGCTAAAGAAATGCTAGCTTGCTTTGAGCGTTTGCTAGAGCGGAGCCCCCAGTACATTGGCAAAGTCAATCTGATGATGACGGCGGTGAAAGCTGCTAAGGGAATGCGGGTATATCGCATTGCCCAAGAACAAATCGAACAGATGGTGGGCCAGATTAACGGTCGCTTTGGCACCCTCAACTGGACGCCGGTACAGATCTTTACTGAGCCCCTGCCCTACGACGACCTAATGGCGTTGTATAAAGCAGCGAACATTTG
>CALBPH010000041.1 GCA_937899365.1 uncultured Leptolyngbya sp. | reverse complement strand
CGGTTTGACGTCCTCGATGACTGGCTAAAGCGCGACCGATTTGTCTTTGTGGGTTGGTCCGGCTTGCTTCTATTCCCCTGCGCCTTCATGGCAATTGGTGGATGGATGACCGGGACCACCTTCGTCACGTCGTGGTACACCCACGGCTTGGCCAGTTCCTACCTAGAAGGCTGCAACTTCCTAACGGTTGCAGTTTCTACCCCCGCTGACAGCATGGGCCACTCCCTGCTGCTGCTGTGGGGCCCCGAAGCGCAAGGTTCCTTCGTTCGCTGGTGTCAAATCGGCGGGCTGTGGGCTTTTGTCGCACTCCACGGAGCGTTCGCGCTCATCGGCTTCATGCTTCGCCAGTTTGAGATTTCTCGTCTGGTCGGCATTCGCCCCTACAACGCAATCGCCTTCTCTGGCCCGATTGCGGTGTTTGTATCCGTGTTTTTGATGTACCCGCTGGGTCAGTCAAGCTGGTTCTTCGCGCCGAGCTTCGGTGTGGCTGCGATTTTCCGCTTCTTGCTGTTCTTGCAGGGCTTCCACAACTGGACGCTGAACCCATTCCACATGATGGGCGTAGCGGGCATTTTGGGTGGCGCACTGCTGTGTGCGATTCACGGTGCGACGGTAGAGAACACGCTGTTTGATGATGGTGGCAACGCCAACACATTCCGTGCGTTTGAGCCGACTCAGTCAGAAGAGACATATTCGATGGTGACGGCAAACCGATTCTGGTCACAGATTTTCGGTATTGCGTTCAGCAACAAGCGCTGGCTGCACTTCTTCATGCTGTTCGTTCCTGTGACGGGCCTGTGGATGAGTTCAGTTGGTATCGTCGGTCTTGCATTGAACCTGCGAGCATATGACTTTGTATCTCAGGAAATCCGCGCAGCGGAAGACCCTGAGTTTGAGACTTTCTACACCAAGAACATCTTGTTGAATGAAGGTATTCGTGCGTGGTTGAGTCCTCAGGACCAGCCTCACGAGAAATTTGTATTCCCTGAAGAGGTACTCCCCCGTGGTAACGCTCTCTAATAACACCGGCTTCGCTGGCGGTGGTCGCGACCAACCTTCCACAGGCTACGCCTGGTGGTCTGGTAACGCCCGCCTCATCGATTTGTCCGGTAAGCTGCTGGGTGCCCACGTCGCCCACGCAGGTCTGATCGTAATGTGGACGGGTGCGATGACTTTGTTTGAAGTCTCTCACTACATCCCTGAAAAACCAATGTACGAGCAAGGCGCTATTTTGCTGCCTCACCTCGCAACTTTGGGCTGGGGCGTTGGCCCTGGTGGTGAAGTTCTCAGCACCTTCCCCTACTTTGTAGTCGGTGTGCTTCACCTTATCTCTTCTGCAGTACTTGGTCTTGGCGGCGTATATCACGCTCTCCGTGGCCCAGAAACACTCGAAGAGTACTCCAGCTTCTTTAGCCAAGACTGGAAAGACAAGAACCAGATGACTAACATCATTGGCTATCACTTGGTCCTGCTCGGACTCGGTGCGTTCTTGCTTGTCATCAAAGCCTGCTTCGTAGGCGGTGTCTATGACACTTGGGCTCCAGGCGGCGGCGACGTTCGTATTATCACGAATCCTACGCTTAACCCTGCGGTTATCTTCGGCTATCTCACTACGTCCCCATTTGGTGGCGAAGGTTGGATTGTTGGTGTTAATAACATGGAAGACATCATTGGTGGCCACATCTGGATTGGCCTTATCTGCATCGGCGGTGGTGTATTCCACATCCTAACTAAGCCTTTTGGCTGGGCACGTCGCGCCCTGATTTGGAACGGTGAGGCATACCTCTCCTACTCCATCGGTGCTGTGTCCTTGATGGCCTTCATCTGTGCTTGTTACGTATGGTTCAACAACACTGCTTACCCCAGTGAGTTCTACGGCCCTACTAATGCTGAAGCTTCTCAGGCTCAGGCCATGACCTTCTTGGTTCGTGACCAACGCCTCGGTGCCAACATTGGTTCTGCTCAAGGCCCAACTGGCTTAGGTAAGTACCTCATGCGCTCCCCAACTGGAGAGATCATCTTCGGTGGTGAGACTATGCGCTTCTGGGACTTTGACGGTCCTTGGCTAGCTCCCCTTCGTGGGACTAACGGCCTTGACCTTGACAAGCTTAAGCACGACAATCAGCCTTGGCAGGTACGTCGTGCTGCTGAGTACATGACACACGCT
Organism: uncultured Leptolyngbya sp.; assembly: GCA_937899365.1. Lineage (GTDB taxonomy): Bacteria > Cyanobacteriota > Cyanobacteriia > Phormidesmidales > Phormidesmidaceae > Leptothoe. The sequence continues at coordinate 7,233 of CALBPH010000041.1, read as the reverse complement.
CCTAACGCGTCGATCAACTCTGTAGGTGGCGTTATCACTGAGATTAACTCTGTTAACTTTGTGAACCCCCGTCAGTGGCTGTCTACTTCTCACTTCGTTCTGGGCTTCTTCTTCTTGGTTGGTCACCTATGGCACGCGGGCCGCGCTCGTGCTGCTTCTGGTGGCTTTGAGAAAGGTCTTGATCGTGAGAACGAGCCAGTATTGGCTAAGGACGATCTAGACTAAGATTTGGTCTGATATCGTCTTAAAAAGCCTCTGCCCCTGGGCAGAGGCTTTTTTGATTTTTTAACGGTTGCTTTTTGGGCAACTTGTCAAGTATCGATGCCCATAGTCATCGGGGCTGAAACGGTTTTAGAATGCATGGTTAGTACTGTTGCGATCGCTAAGTTATGAGGTATGTAAGCTCTGTTCACTGGCGGCCTTGGCTGCTGAGCTGTCTGTTGATGTGTGTTGTGTGTTTGAGTTGGGGGTATCCGGCCCAAGCCGAAAGCTTTGATCGTCAGAGTCTGCGACAGCAAAGTTTTGCGGGGCAAGATTTGCGGGGTAATAACTACACCAGCACCGATATGGCTGAGGCAGATCTAAGCAACACCGATCTGCGCGGTGTGCGCCTGTTTGACACAAATTTGACTAAGGCAAATTTAGAAAATGCAAATATGACTGGCGCGACCCTGGATGGTGCCCGGTTTATTCGTGCCAATCTTAAAAATGCAATTCTTGAAGGGGCCTATGCCTTTAGTACAGATTTTCGCAAGGCCGATATAGAGGGTGCTGACTTTACGGATGTGGATTTGGATGTGAAGACCAATGACATGCTCTGTGAAGTCGCCACAGGCGAAAATCCGGTCACTGGGCGCACCACGAAAGATACGCTTTATTGTCCCTAGCCATATCCATGGGTCGCGAGGAAATCTAGCGATATGTCTGGCTGTGTGCCAGCATCGGTTGTCCTATCCCCTAATTGGGTAAACCGTTCAACATATTTGCCTAATATGTCACCCTCAAGGTTAACCGCGTCATTAGGCTGTAAATACTGCAGATTGGTTTCGTCATAGGTGACTGGAATGACGGCTACTTTGAACCAGTCACCCGACGGACTGCAATCGGCAATGGTCAGGCTAATGCCGTTTACACCGACGCTGCCTTTGGGAACGATGTAGCGTGCCACCTGATGTTTGGGTACCGTAAAGCTAATTTCCCAGGCGCTGTCTGTTTGGACAATCTCGCTGACGTAGCCCTGACCGTCGACATGGCCGGTAACGAAGTGGCCACCAATTTTGGAGCCTACCCGTAGGGATGACTCCAGGTTGACTGGATGACGGGTGGATACTTGCCCCAATGTGGAGCGGCTCAGGGTTTCGGGAGACGCTGTTACCATAAAGCCTTTGGGTAAAATAGTCGCCACCGTCAGGCAGACACCGTCTACGGCAATACTGTCTCCCAATGCAATATCTGCCATGATTGAGCTACAGGGGTCCAGGCCGCTAATCTGTAGCCGATCATTTTCCAGGGGTTGAAGCTTTCCTAAAGCTTGAATTAGTCCGGTAAACACATTCTTATGATGATTCTAGGAACAAGTGCATGGGGATCTAGGAGGCAGGGCTTTAGATAAAGATTTTTAGAATCTAAATAAAGATTTTTATGCAATGGCCAATAAGCTGGGCGGACTCTCTTAGCTTAGAGATGGAATACTAATCGCACCAGCTGCCGTTGCTGATTTAGAGGATGAACCGATCAACGAGATATGCCATAGGACAGTATCTCGCAGATGAAATCATATCGAGGATCAGCAGCGCCCACCAGCCAATACACATACTATTTGCTGTTGATACTTCATATGGTCTTGGGAGCCATATTTCCAAAACAGTTTGACACAGTTTGAGTAATTTTCAGGTGCTACAGTCTAGTTATTGGGTCAGATTCCTGCGGAGCCAAGAGGATTAATATCCATGATCGAAATGAAAGTTGCTGGCATTGCTTTGGATGCGGTTTCGCGAAATCCTGTCATTTTGCTGCGTGATGCATCCGAACGACGAGCGCTGCCTATTTTTATTTCTAATGAACAGGCTCGGGCAATTATCGTTGCATTGGAAAATGAAGAGTCTGTGCGTCCCATGACCCATGATTTATTTGCCAACTTACTAGATGACTGGGAGATGGCCCTAGAGCGTGTGGTGATTCATTCTCTTAAGGACAATACGTTCTACGCCATCATGACCGTTAAACAGGGGGAGGTGACTAAGGAGCTGGATTCGCGCCCTAGTGATGCCATCTCCATAGCTTTGCGGATGGGGGCACCCATATGGGTGATGGAAGAGGTGGTGGCCGATGCGTCTATTCCGGTTGATCGAGAAGCTGATGAAGCTGAGAAAGAAGCATTTCGGGATTTTGTGTCCAATTTGAGTCCGTCTGATTTTGCCCAGAAGGGGCGTTCTTCTAATCAGTAATGGCTTGATGGTGCATGGTTTAAGCAAATGCACTATAGGCGCTTTGGTAAAACTGAGTTAAATCTGTCTGTGTTTTCCCTAGGGACAATGCGTTGCTTGGAAAACGCAGAGGCTCTGAGGCATGTGCTGCTCGAGGCTGTTGGTCGCGGGATCAACCATATTGAAACAGCGCGAGGCTATGGCCAAAGCGAGCGCTACATTGGCCAAGCTCTCGATGGGCTGAATCGCTCTGAGCTGGTTCTGACCACTAAGCTTTTGCCGGGGAGCCCTGTGGAGCAGCAGGTGGATGAATCTTTGGAGCGGCTAGGGCTTGACTACATTGACTGTCTGGCGGTCCATGGTGTCAACACGCTTGAGCATTTGCAGCAGGTTGAGGCCATGGTGCCGGGACTTGTGCGGGTCTTGGGGGATGGTCGTGTGCGCCATGTGGGGGCCGCTAGCCATGGGTCCTTGGCGGTGGTGATGGATGCGATCGCACTGCCAATTATTAGCTTTATCAACCTCCACTATTATTTTTTCAACCCGCGTAATGCTGCTGCCATTGAACTGGCCCACCAGCGGGATTTAGGCATTTTTATCATTTCTCCCGGCGATAAAGGAGGTCAGCTTTACACGCCCCCCAATAAGCTTAAGCAGCAATGCGCCCCCTTTGATCCGCTGTTGCTTACGTATCGCTGGCTGCTAAGCGATAGGCGGATCACCACCCTAAGCGTAGGGCCAGCCGTCCCTGCTGAACTAGATTGGCCGTTGCAGGTAGCCGATAGCGTCGCCCCCCTAACTGCCGAAGAACAAACCGTTCTAGACGGGCTAGGGCATGAGCAACAGTCTGTGCTGGGAGCCTGTCGCCAGTGCTATGACTGTTTGCCTTGCCCGGAGGTCATTAATATTCCAGAAGTACTGCGACTCCGGAACCTGGCCGTTGCCCACGACATGACCCAGTTTGGGCAGTACCGCTATGGGATGTTTGAACGGGCCGGTCACTGGTTTCCCGGTCGCCAGGGCAATCGCAGCAGCGATTGCGGTGCCTGTCTACCCCGTTGCCCAGAACAGCTCGATATCCCAGCCCTGTTGCGCGATACCCATGGGCGGCTCAAAGGGCCTGAACGGCGGCGTCTGTGGAGTGATTAACAGTGATTAACCGATTAGACTAACCCCGTAGCTGATCTCACAACACAACAACTCAAGACTTAACACATGGCAACAGCTGCATGTCGATTCATATCAGGAGTCTTAAATTCTTACAATGACTGGGGATGTTGCCTGAGTGGGTGAGATACGGTTAGGCCTTGGCAAACGCCTAACTCACCTTCGAGGCTTATTTTTTATGGTTGCGATTTCGCACGCGCATCTATCTCATACAGATGAAAACAACCCTGACGATCGCGTAGCGGTCTTGCTAATGGGATATGGCGAAGTAGAGAGCTATGAAGACTTTGCCAACTACAACGAACAAGCGCTTAATCTGCTGACAGCAAAGTTTGCTCCGGTTCCCACCTGGATTTATCCCCCCATTGCTAAGCTCTTAGCTATATTTGATCGCCATGAGTGGGATCATCAGCACGATCACTTCATTTCACCCCACAATGCCATTTTTGAACGTCAGCGTGATGGCATTGAGAAAAATCTGCAAGCCAAGTGGGGAGAGCGGGTAAGCGTCTTTAAGGCGTTTAATTTCTGTGCTCCCCATTTGCCCCATCAGGTATTAGCAGAGATTCAGGCTCAAGGCTTTACTAAGCTATTAATCTATCCGCTGCTGGTGGTGGATTCTATCTTTACCAGTGGTATTGCGGTTGAGCAGGTGAATAAAGCCCTGGCGCAGACGTTTCAAGGTGGAGAGGATCACTGGCTGCAAGGCACTCGCTACATGCCGTCCTTCTTTAATCAGCCTGATTATATTGATCTGCTGGCTCGTCAGGTCGAGGACAAAATTCGTGAGCATCTAGCCGTTGCCCACCTACCGTCCCAAACCGGTATCGTGCTGATGAATCATGGCTGTCCCCATAAGGCTAAAGGGTTTACCTCTGGCATTACCGAGAGTCAGCTGCTCTATGACGCTGTGCGGGAACGCCTAATTTATAACTATCCATTGGTGACCATTGGCTGGCTAAACCACGATACGCCGATGATTGAGTGGACCCAGCCCAACGTTACCTTGGCGGCTCAAAACCTGATGGATTTGGGGGCTACTGCCCTGGTGTTTATGCCCATCGGTTTTGTGACTGAAAACCACGAAACGCTGTTGGATGTGGATCACATTATTGGTCATCTCCGCCGTAAGCGCCCAGATGTCACCTATGTGCAAATGCCCTGTGTCAATGACACGGATGAGTTTCTATCCATGGCCGCTGGCTGGGTTGATGGACTCATTTCGGATCTGATGGGTGATCAAGGGGTCCCCGTGAACCAGAGTCACCGGGACAGCATTGCTGAAGACCTGCACAGCCACGATAGTCACCACCACCATGGCGATCATCATCACGATGGCCATCACCATGGTGAGCATAGTCATCATCATGGTGAGCATAGCCACCACCACGACAAGCAGGAGCAACACGCCCATCACGGTCATTAGTTTGAATGTGGTTTAAGTTGGTTTAAGTAAAAATGGTCGGTAGCGGGTAAACGCTACCGACCATTTTTGTGATTTTCTATGGGCGTTTTTGAACAGTCGATTTTTATCAATGCCAGCGCTACGACCGTTGAGCGATGTATTTGCGATCGCACCCTAATGCATCAGTGGCTTAACCCAGCCCTACGTTGTGAACCCATGGGAGAAACTTGGAGTACGGACTTAAACAGTCAAACTCGATTTATCATCCAGGTGCCACTACTACAGCCCAGCTTGGTCAGTACCGTAGTGGAGCGTCGCCCTGGCTTGGTGGTGTGGGCATTTACTGGCTTTTTTGTCGGCCAAGATCGTTGGGAATGTATCCCCGATGCCACCGGAACTAACCTGGTAAATCGGTTTGAGTTTGAAATTTCTAACCCGCTAGTGGCCTTTGGGTTTAAACAGTTTGCCGCCACTTGGACCAAGCAAGATATGGAAGCCCAGCTCAAGCGGCTGAAGCAAGTGGCAGAGCGAATGGTTTAAGACGGCCGTTTTCCCCGTTACTCCCTCAACTCTGCCCTGTTTCAATGGGGGCACCTAGCTACCCAAGTTAATCTGTGGTGCTTCCATAAAGCCGTCTTCCTGAAGTACTTCACCAATCAATGTCTGGTCTTGGTTGATGCAGTCGGGCTTTTTGGCATATTGACAGACCCTGGCATAGAGTCTGGCACGGGTGCCCTTAGAACCATTGGCAAATTGAACCACGTCATTGATGACAGTGACGCCGCACACAGGACAGCTTTGTTCTTCAGATGGGGTAGTCATGGTATTCACTCGATTTTGATAAGTCCCACCGATCATAATCAGGCAGGCCTCTATACAAGGTAAGTAATTTTACTCATTTCAGCTACCTATTTTGTATCGATTAATAACGAAAAAAATATTTGTGGCTGTTTAAAGCATCCTTGCTCAAGAGTCATGGGCGTAACACCGCTTTCCTGTATTAACCCGTGATGTCCAGATGTCTCATAACGTCTGAGGGGGCACAGGCAATGGAGGCAGCTACAAAAAACATCTCGACGCCACGAAAATTCAAGACAACATTATGTGCAGACATGCCGCGCTTTTCATCAAAGTATGAAATCATAGAGTGACCTGACTGCTTTGAATAAGCCTTATTTTGGACGAATCTGGGAGTCAGTCACGCCAGCTTATGGTCTGGTAGCTAGATGCTCATCTGATTCCCTAAGAATCTTGTTATGAATTCCGAGTCTACCCTCAATCAATTAAAGACTCTTCTTCCCGAAGGGCAGATGCCTTCTAGCTATGGTGTGTATTTTAAGAATACGCTGGTGGCCCTTTGCCATGCCTTAGAAGATCACATTTTAGAGCAGCCGGATGGGGCAGAACCCTTGGTGCTAGTGACGTTTCAGCAGGGTAAGTGGTACCTGCAAGAGGCCGATCGCTACTCAGATATTGCTCGCTGTTCCCAGCGTGTTGCGATCGCAGCCGTGCCTGACAGTGGTTTTGGTGATCACGCCACCAGCCGCCTCTCCAATGTCGATCTAGTTGACCTAAGCGCAGACGATAGCCTGACCCAGGAATGGAACCTGATTATTTTGGCTCCTGGCTATGCGTCCATGGTGCTGTGTCACGAGCTGTCCGATGCCGAATATCGCAGTGATAGTGTCCCCAGCTTAGATGTCGAACGCAAGTTCTATGGCCTTTGGACCTTTGACCGCGCCCCAGTAGAAGTCGCTGCCAAAATTCTGATTGAGCGCATGCGGTCCTACGATGGCGCTCTTGCCGATCAGCTGACAGAACGCTACGAGGCTCTTACAAACAATCCCTCAGATACATCAACCGACCTGAGCGGTGTGGTTGCTCGCATTGTTAACTATTTGCAGAGTAGTCAGCAGCAGCTAGTCACCGTTAGCCGCCAGACACGCGAACTCTGGGAGTTAGAAGGGCAGGCCTCCAAACTCAATCGCAACCTGGCCGCCAACAAGCTCCAAGCCTTTTTGCGTATGGTGCAAAGGATTGATGAGCGCGACCCAGCCAACCCCATGGCCTCTATGCAGGTTTCTGCGCTGGCTGAAACCCTGGGGCAGATTATTGACCTGCCCACATTGAAGCTGCGACGTTTGCGGTTAGCCGGTTTGTTGTTCCGCATTGGTTTAGCCGAAGCTCCTAGGCAAATATTTCAGCAAACCTCCGATCAGCTTGATAAGGCTAGCC
>CALBPH010000040.1 GCA_937899365.1 uncultured Leptolyngbya sp. | reverse complement strand
CCTCTCTCCCTCCTCCCCGTCCTCTGCTACCCCACTCCAGCCCTATCTACCCCCCCTAGCCTGCCTGTGCACGCTCTTAACTCCTCGGGGGCTTAGGGGGGAAATCTGTCATCGTTAGCTTGGCGGATTGATGCCCGCAGGCAGCGTTGAGTCCGAAAAGATACTGAGAGTAACGCTGGCTTTAGTATTGCTTTAAAGATTCTTACATTGTGTTTATGGACGTTGCCAAGTCACCGAGTTAGTTTAGGTGTAGTTCATACGAACAACTTATACAGAAACCTAACTATGGGCTGACCCCCCTTAACACAGGTGGTTGGCCAGCATCCTATACAGACTCTACTATATCTAAAACCTAAACTTGGTTAAGCCTCTGCCTGCGGGTGGGGGCTTAACTGCTTTAAATTGCCAGTTTAGGGATGCTAGCGTGGCAGCTGTAAGTTGGTTTTATGTTGTCTGGTGACGATATGACTAAATTTTTGCTTGTGGTGCTTCCGGCGGTGTTGGTGGTTGCGATCGCAGTTCTCTCAGTTCAAAATGCTACCCCTGTGTCGCTACAGTTCCTTGCCTTTCGTTCGGTGGCGTTACCCTTCGGTCTATGGCTTGGGTTTGGTTTAGCGGTTGGCATGGTGGGGACAGCGGGGTTGCTGGCCTTGTTTCAGGCCGGCGATAAGGGGCGCTTCAGTCGAGGACATTCATAAGGGAGTGACCCTGCAGAATTGGCTATTTTGAATTGGGCTTAACGCATTCAGATTTGGTATGCCCTCTAGAGGCTGATCGCTAGGTGAAAATCGCCCCGCCCATAAGTTTCTCGTAGCGACGAGTTAACTCTTTTTTGATCAGTGGCCAAAGCTCTAAGCTCGGATCTTGCTGAATAAGTTTTTCAGCGGCTTTACGGGCCATCTCTAGCACCGCTTGATCGTTAACTAAGCTAGCCAGGGCGAAGTCTGGCAGACCCGACTGACGCGTACCCAGTACCTGGCCTGGACCCCGAAACCGCAGGTCCATTTCAGCAATAAAGAAACCATCCTGGGATTGTTCTAACACCCTCAGTCGCTGTATGGCTGTTTCACTTTTGCTGCTACTCATGAGCAAGCAATAGGACTGGTCAGCCCCTCGACCCACCCGCCCCCTCAGCTGATGGAGCTGGGAAAGGCCAAAACGTTCAGCATGCTCAATGAGCATAACGCTAGCGTTGGGAACGTCCACCCCGACTTCCACGACGGTGGTAGAGACCAAAATTTGGGTTTTGCGATCGCGAAAGGCTGTAATTGCAGCGTCCTTGTCGGCAGAGCTCATGCGGCCATGGAGCAGACCTACCTGAAACTCAGCAAAAACCACCTCGCTGAGGCGCTGATGTTCTTCGATGGCGGAACGCAGGTCTAGTTTTTCAGATTCGTCTACCAGGGGCAGCACAATATAAATCTGTCTGCCCTGGGCAATTTCTCGGCGGATCAGGTCATAGGCATGGTTGCGATCGCGCCCCGCTAATAACGTTGTTTGAATGGGTTTACGCCCCGGGGGTAGCTCATCAATTTGACTGACGTCTAGATCGCCATGGAGCGTTAAAGCCAAGGTGCGGGGTATGGGGGTGGCGGTCAGGGTCAGGACGTGGGGATTGTCGCCCTTTTGCTGGAGTCTTGCCCGTTGGGCAACGCCAAACCGATGTTGTTCATCGATGGTGACCAGGCCCAATCGGCTAAATTTTACTGGGTCTTCAATTAGGGCATGGGTGCCCACCAATATGGACAACTCTCCGGTTTCTAACTCGGAATGGATTTGTCTACGTTTAGCGGTTTTAGTGGAGCCCGTCAGCAGTTCTACAGGTAAATGCAGCAGATTAAACCATTCCACTAACTTGCGATAGTGCTGTTCTGCCAGCACCTCGGTCGGGGCCATAAGTGCGGCCTGATACCCGGCCTGGATGGCGGCCAAAATAGCCACGACGGCGACAACGGTTTTTCCTGAACCGACATCCCCCTGCACCAGCCGATTCATTGGGGTTGACTGTTGCAGATCCACCAAAATTTCCTGCACTACCCGATCCTGAGCCCCGGTCAGCTTAAAGGGCAGCACATCATAGAACTGATCAATGAGTTTGCCGGTGGGGGCCATGTGGACTTGGGTTTGGGCCTGCTGCTGTTGACGACGAGACAGTAGGCCTAGCTGCAAGTAGAAAAATTCATCGAACACTAGACGACGGCGAGCCAGGGCTAAGGTGTCGCTATCAGGGGGAAAGTGGATCTGGGCGATGGCCACAGGAAGTTGGATCAGCCCATGCTCCTCTCGTAACGTCGCCGGAAACGGGTCGCGAATTTCGACGGCATTGGGTAAAGCGGCCACGACCGCTTGACGCACGAGGGGGGCAGTCACGCCTTCTGTGAGGGGATATACTGGCACCACCCGACCGACCGTGGTGGAGTCAATGGGGGCGTGGGCATCCCCTAATACTTCTAAGTCGGGGTCATCTAGGGTGATGCCATATTTACCTTTTTTTACCAGCCCCGACGCTGCCAGGGTTGCGCCCACAGGGTAGAGACGTTTTTGACGCTCTTGCCAACCTCGATTTCGAAAGCGTGCTCCGGCAAAGAACCGACTGATCTTGAGGGTGCCGGTGCCGTCATAGAGGCTGAGCTCAAAGATAGTCAGTTTGGCATTACGAGGGCTGTTGAAGCAGTTGCAGCGTCGTACCGTACCCACCACAGTTACGGTTTCACCGGCCTTTAGATCTCGAATTTTGATCTGCCGGGCATAGTCGATATGTTCGCGGGGATAATAGTAGAGAACATCCCGCACCGTATATAGTCCTAGCTTGGCGAGTCGTTCACTGTTTTTGGGCCCCATGCCTTTCAGGTAGGTTAAGGGCGGGTCTAGGGGGTGACCTGAGCGGGGCAGGTTAGGGACTTTGGCGATTAGGGACTTTGTTTTGGGCCGTGGGTTAGATTTTTGCACCGGACTGCCCGATGCCTCAGTCACTTTAGGGCTCGGCTTGTCTAATATCTGACGGCTCTGTTGCAAAAACCGTCGGGTGTCGGCCACTAAATGCTGTCGCTGGGCAAAGCTCAGGGCACTGTACTTATCAAAGTCTTCGCCAAGGGTGCGCCACCGCTCTTGATCAATGGTGGGGAGGTTGCTGGGAGATACGCGCAAGCTATCTCGTAAAAACTCGCTAAATCGCCTTTGATGGCCCTGTAAATCGTTAAACCCTGTTTCAGCTTCAACGCTCAGGGCTTTTTGTAGACGGAGCCAGTCGGGCAAATCGGCCATTAGTCGTTAATCCAGCTTGCTCTCCAGGCATCTTCGGCTTGTGCGATCGCAAGCTGCCGTTCCGCATCCTTATAGGCATGACCAACCTGCTTAAGACGACCCATCTTTTTGCGAATCCGGCTACGCCAAACAGCGACGTTCGTTTCAGCAAACTCAATTTCTGAGAGCCTCAACTGGATCATGACAAAATCTGGCAAGGACTCGATCTGCAAAAAGCGGGGCATCGATCCGGCTGAGAAGTTTTCTGGTTCCTCCGAATCATCATCGGATGGACCTTCCCGAGCAATAATAGCGGCTGAGATCTCAGATTCATCTGGCCACTTGCTCGACTGGGTGTCATCGTCAGCATCAGCTGCATCGGCATTGTCTTCAAAGCCATCCTTCTCCGGTTCGTGCATAACCTTAATGGCTAATCTGACCAGATTGGGCGTTTTCATTGGCATGTGACCCAGACGCTCTGAACCTGAAGTCGCGCCTAAAAGTGCTTTGGGTATTTCCGGCATCACATCGGCTTTTTGCAAAATGTCATTTGCCTTTTCTGACACTGCCTTCAGCACATCTCGAATGGCCTTTTCAATTAAAATTTGTCTCCGCATTAGCTGAGCGGGTTGCATTGGGCCAGTCTGCTCATCATCAGAGTCTTCTGCCGCATTCAAAGGCTCGCTGCTACCCATGAGCGTTTGAATTTCGGCCAGCAGTTTTTCCTGAGAGCGTTGTGTCGTAACTGATTCTTGAGATTCAGCGTCCTGTTGTACCACCGAGTCAGATGTTTCTCCCAAAGGCTTCGGGGGACTGTCTGCCGACCGAGAAGAGGCCTGTTCTCGGTCAGGTTGTTCCCTAACCGAGGCTGCTTCTAGAAATAGCTGTCGAATTACGGCCAGTCCATCTTCTTCAGCGGGTCGTAGACTCAGCCGCTTCGCCGTTTCCCATTTATCATTTAGCTGTGATGGAATGCGATTGCCCAATTCACGTAGTCGCTGTTGTAAATCATCCCGTTGGGACAAACTAAGCTCTAAAAAACGATCAGGATAAATTTGGGTGCAAACATGATAAGCCGCTAACACCAATTGACGCTTACCGGCCTGGCTCAAAACTTTCAGATAACTATCGACTAAGGCTTCAAGCTCAGTGGCAATATCAGCAGTTTGCGTTTGAATTTTAGAAAGCTGCTGTTCAATATGACCACTTGCATTAACCATTCGTGCAGATATTTCACGGAAAAATAACACTGGGAATAACGCTAAAAATAGCGCTTCAACCAGTATAGGCGCTATGACAAATGTCCTGATACCTCAAGGCATGTCTATCATGCATAAAAGTGAAGCGAGCCTACTCAAGTAGGCCCGCTTCGTCTTGCTCTAGAAAAAAGTTCAATCTTCTTTAATGAAGACGCTTACTTTTTCTTTTTGCCTTTTTTCTTTTCAGCTTTAGGCGCTGTTTCCTCTGAGGGCTTTTCCGCTTTCTTTTGCCCAGTTTGAGCAGCGACTTCCTCTGCGAAGTTTTCCTCTTTCTTTTCAATACCCTCGCCTAGGGTAAAGCGGGAGAACCGGCGAACTTGAATGTTCTCTCCCAAGGTGGCTACTGATTGCTTAATCAGTTCTTCAATGGTGATGTTCTGGTCCTTAATAAACGGCTGATCCATCAGTGATAGCTCTTTAAGGCGCTTACCAATTCGGCCGTCTACAATCTTTTCACGAATGTTTTCGGGCTTTTTGGCTAGATCCTCACGTCCCATTTCTATCTCCCGCTCACGGGCTATTGACTCTTCAGGGATCTCAGTGGTTCTGACGACCTCAACGTTGGGGCAAGCCGCAATCTGCATGGCGATGTCACGTGCCAATCCCTTAAATTCGTCACGACGGGCAACAAAGTCTGTTTCGCAGTTGATTTCTACGAGAACTCCGACGCGACCACCTGTGTGGATATAGCTTTCAACGAGTCCTTCAGCAGCAACTCGACCTTCCTTTTTAGCGGCTGAGGTAATACCTTTCTGACGGAGCCACTCAGTTGCTTTCTGTAGGTCACCTTCTGTTTCCTGAAGGGCCTTCTTACAATCCATCATGCCTGCGCCAGTAGCATCGCGCAGTTCCTTCACCTGTTTTGCAGAAATGCCTGCCATTGTTTCCTCCTACACTAACGTTGTACTTGCTGTATAAAATGCTTTTGCCAGTGTTTCAAACTATGCCTTAACACTGTTGACAGCTGATACCCATCCAGGAATCAGCTGTCAATGCATGAATTTAAAGGGCCTGTAAGCGCTTTATTCTGCGTCTGCCACAGGAGCAGCTTCTTTTTCAGGTGCCTCATCGACTGCTGCGGGTACTTCATCTGCAACAGCAGCGGGTGGTGCCTCTTCTACAGATACATCCCCTGCAGCAGGAACAGCGGCCTCATCATAATCATAATCTTCTTCGGCGCTTGGATAGTCGGCATAAATGTCGTCTCCATCACCACTGGCTTGAGGTGATTGACCATGGGAGCCTTCATAGATAGCGTTGGCTAAGCTACCCAAGATGAGCTTGATCGAACGAATAGCGTCGTCGTTACCTGGGATAGGAATATCTACTACATCGGGATCGCAGTTGGTATCAAGCAGAGAGACGATGGGAATGCCTAGCTTCTGACACTCTTGCACCGCGTTATATTCACGCTTGATGTCCACCATGATGACCACATCTGGCAGGCGTCGCATCAGCTTGATGCCACCCAGATATTTTTGCAGCTTCTCTAGCTCACGGCGTAGAACAGCGGCTTCCTTCTTGGGGCGCAGAGCTAAGGCCCCTGTTTCCTGCATGCGCTCCAATTCTTTGAGACGCTCTACACGGGTTTTAATGGTTGTCCAGTTCGTCAGCATGCCGCCCAACCAACGCTGGTTGATGTAATAAGAACCACAGCGGCTAGCTTCTTCTGCAACGATGCCAGCGGCTTGGCGCTTGGTGCCAACAAACAAAAACTTTTGACCTTTCTCAGCAGATTTACGTACAAAGCCATAGGCATTGTCGAGCAGCTGGGCGGTCTGTACTAGGTCAATAATATGAACACCGTTGCGAGCGGTGAAGATATATTGATCCATTTTGGGGTTCCAACGGCGGGTCTGATGACCAAAATGGACCCCTGACTCAAGTAATTGAGCCAACGTTACAACAGGCATTTAATTTTCTCCTTCCGGGTTAAACCTCCACCTGGTGTGTATCTCAGCAATGTTGTTATAGCGGCTGTAAGCCCCTAAACATTACTAAAACACCCGAAATACCCAAGTGTGTGAATTATTCAAAGCTAAACTAGGGTAGCACAAGACGCGTTTACGCTTCACTGACTTGAGTTGTTTGCCGAGGGGTGTTTGCTATCTGCCCTTGCAAATTTGGGTAGGCTGTGGATGATTGGTAAGTGTGTCTGCACTGTGATAGAAGGCACAGGCATCTTTATCTAAGACATCTATCTAAGACCTAGGTGTTGCATGTTGCCCGTCGTTAACTAAAGGCTTTTGGTGCTTTATGACTGATTCACAACGCCCCTCGTCCATGCCATCTGCTCCGCCGCCGCCACCTAAGCGGGGGGCACCGCCGCCACCGCCGGGTATGGGCCGGGCCGGAGGGTCTCGTCCTGCTGCACCACCCCCGATGCCAAAGTCTGCGGGTGGGGTCAGAGTTGGTGGCGGTCTGACGTTAGAGCGTATTGTCCGTGAAGCCTTTGATAAAGGATTTTCTGACGTTCATCTAGGTGTTGGTGAGGTGCCGCGCTTTCGAAACCGGGGTGAAATTGAAACGACTGACTATCCCGTGACGGACGAGGCGCTCTTTTACGGCTGGTTAGCTGAAGTACTGAAGCCCGATCAAATCCAAGATTTTAAGCAGCGCATGGATTTTGATGGTGCTGCGCACTTCGACTTTACTCGTGTGCGGATCAACATCTTTAACACTTTGCGTGGTCCATCCATGGTCATGCGTCTGATTCCGGTAAAAATTCTGACCATTGATCAGTTAAGTTTGCCGATGGTCCTCAAGGATATTTGTCATTATCACAAAGGTCTAGTGTTGGTAACGGGGCCAACGGGGTCTGGTAAGTCCACATCGCTTGCGGCGATGATTGACTATATAAACACAGACATGCCTAAGAACATCATTACCATCGAAGATCCGGTGGAGTTTGTTCACACGAGCCGTACATCGTTAATTAAGCAGCGGGAAGTTGGCATTCATACCATTGAGTTTAAGAATGCTTTAAAGGCCTCCCTGCGAGAAGATCCTGATGTGATCTTAATTGGTGAGATTCGCGATCGCGAAACCGTTGACATCGCTTTAAAGGCGGCTCAGACGGGCCACCTTGTCTTTGGTACCTTGCATACGAACAGTGCTGTTAAGACAGTCGAACGTATTTTGGGGATGTATGAGCCGGAGCAGCAGAGTGCCGTGCGCATCTCCATTGCTGAATCTTTGGTGGCAGTTGTGGCCCAAGGATTGTGTCGGACGACTGATGGCAAACGAGCTGCGTTTCACGAGATCATGATCAATACCGATGCCATTAAGGATTACATTCAGCGAGGACAGCTTGACGAGGTAGAGGCTCTGCTGCCGAAATGTACCTTTGATGGCATGTCTACCATGAACCAGTCCCTCTATTCGCTGTATGAGTCGGGACGCATTACCGAGGAAACGGCGTTAGAGATGTCTCCTCGTCAAAATGAGATGGCGCAAATGCTACGTGGCCGTATCTAAGCAATAAGCTAGCGAATCTGTTGATGGTGAAAGCTGTGTGTCTGTTTGGCAGATGTGCCCTTAACCAACTGCTGTGACATTTGTTTTAGCTTTTTTTCATATGCAAAGTGTCCAGCCGTGTTCTCCACGACTGGACACTTTGTTGTAATGGCTGTGATAACCAGGCGTCGTATTGAGGATATACCGGCAGTCGAGGCGTCAGGGTGTAGTTATGGGCCTGTAATAGGGCTGTTAACTCCGTCAGGGTGTGATGGGGATAGCTGGGGTTTACTTCATCGATGGGGCCAATCCCACCTAAATCGGTGGCGCCAGCCTCTAGGCAAGCTATTAACATGTCAGGTGCTTGCACCAGATTTGGGGGGATCTGAATTGCGACGTCGTTGGGGAGGAGCTGTCGACCCATCTTGACGGCTTTGAGCAGCATACTGTCGTCACAGGGAGGCGCTAGTTGCTGCTGACGTTGTCCTGGCTGATGGGGTTGGAAGATAACTTCTTGGATATGACCGTATTGCTGGTGGAGATTTGCGATCGCAACCAATGTCTCCGCCCAATCGGTTTCCGTTTCTCCAATGCCCAAGAGTAGGCCTGTCGTAAACGGAATTTGCAATTGCCCTGCCCAATGCAGCTGCTTTAGTCTGACGCTTGGTTGCTTACTCGGCGCGTGACGATGGACTCCATCTAACAGAGCGGGGGTTAACTGCTCTAGCATGAGCCCCATAGACACATTTACCTGCTTAAGCCGTGTCATTTCTTTCAAACTTAACGGCCCCGCATTGGTATGGGGTAAGAACCCTGCCGTTAGTGCTAGCTGACACAGCTCATAGATACGCTGAATCCAACCAGAGCGGCGTTGATTTTTGGGATGCACTTCGCCACTTAGGATCAATATTTCAGTGACATCTAGCGTGTCTAGTGTGGCCTGAGCTTGATCTAATTCGAGCCAGGGATCACTGCCAGGCTCGACTCGAAAATTGCAATAGCTGCAGTGATTAAAGCACTCGTAGGTAGGAACAAGTGTATAGGCTGGGCTATACGTGATTTGCCGACTCACGGTATCCATCTCCTTTGACTAAGCGTTACAAGAAAAATGAGTGCTTACTCAAAGCTTAAAGCCACTGCATAGAGCTCTGACCATGTCCCATTGCGAAGCATGGCCAACCTTGATTTCAGCCTGTTAAACATCCTGTAACCCTTTCTGAGCAAAGACTTGACGTAATTTAGCTGGCTTCTTCTCTGAAGATTTTCCAGTTCAGTTTGCTGGGGTGAGAAAATTCTCCCAAGATTAGAAAGTTTACAAAAGTAGTTAATTGCTCTAACATGTACATATAGGCAGGTTTTGTCGCCTGTCTAATACGTACCTCGACAATATTCATAGGATTCATAAATCATGACAACTACTCTACAGCAGCGCTCTAGCGCTAACCTGTGGGATCAGTTTT
>CALBPH010000039.1 GCA_937899365.1 uncultured Leptolyngbya sp. | reverse complement strand
CCATTCGCAAGTGGTTAAACCACTCTGCTTGAGTGGCTGCTTTCGGTCACCGATACCATTTCTCGCAAAGGATCAGTTCCTGAGGGTAATACGGTTGGTGATCACACGCCCGAAGCCCGTAATCGCCAAATGACGGTCGAAACGAATGCCGCCTGTACTGAGTACGGCGGCATTCGTTTTACATTCCTAGATTGTCCAGGGTCCATCGAACTACTTCAAGAACCGCTACATATATTGATGGGCGTAGACGCCGCCATCGTGGTGTGCGAACCGGACCCAAGTCGAGTGCTAACCGTATCGCCACTGCTGCACTTTCTCGATAAGTGGGAAATTCCCCACGTGGTGTGGCTCAACAAAATGGACCGAGCAGGGGCCACCTTTGCAGAAGCACTAGACGCCTTAAAATCAGTGTCGAGTCGTCCCCTAGTCCCCCATCAATATCCCATCGGTGCCGGGGAAGACCTGGTAGGGTTCATCGACCTGGTCAGTGAACAGGCCTATCATTACCATGCTGGAGCTGCTGCCGATCCGGTCCCACTCCCCAACGAACTGGCCGCAGAGGAAAAAGCAGCCCGGACAGAAATGCTGGAAACCCTGGCAGATTTTGACGATCATTTACTCGAAGAACTACTCGAAGAAATTGATCCACCGGAAGATGAGATTATCCAGGATCTCAAAATGGAATTGGGCGCAGACTTGGTGGTGCCTGTCTTTATCGGTGTAGCCTCTTAGGACTATGGTGTGCGGCCATTATTGGACGCCCTGGTTCGTGAAACCCCCGAGCCGCAAGTGACTGCCGAGCGCCGTGGGATTGATCTCAGCTCTAGTGAGCCCCTGGTCCAAATTCTCAAAACCTACTACAGCCCTCAAGGCGGCAAGCTGTCCCTAGCCAGGCTATGGCGCGGCACCCTCAAGGATGGGGCCAGCCTCGGTGGTGACCGCATGGGTGGTCTGTATTCTTTGATGGGTAGTCAGCATCAGGCTCTTAGTGCGGCGGCGGCGGGTAGTGTGGTTGCGATCGCACGGCTAGAACACGCCAAAACCGGCGCCACCCTGAGCACAGCAGAGACCGTCGAAACCTTACCGACAGCAGACATCCTGCCAGCGGTTTACTCCCTAGCCATTGCCCCCGAAAAGCGGGCAGACGAAGTCAAGCTCAGTGGTGCCCTCACGAAGCTAGTCGATGAAGATCCCGCCCTGCACTGGGAACAGCACGGCGACACCCACGAAGTCATTTTGTGGGGTCAAGGGGATGTCCATCTAAAAATTGCCATGGACTGGCTTCGCCGTAAGTACAATCTATCCATGGCGACCCACATTCCCCAAGTGGCCTACAAAGAAACCATTCGCAGTGCCAAGGAGGACATTCGCGGACGATATAAGCACCAAACCGGCGGTCACGGACAGTTTGGCGATATCTATATCGACATCAATCCCCTACCTCGAGGAGAAGGATTTAAGTTCAACCAAAAAATTGTCGGCGGCGTGGTGCCCAGGCTATACATTCCCAGCGTGGAAACCGGCGTACGGGAATTTCTCAAACAGGGTCCCCTGGGCTTTCCCGTAGTGGACGTGTCCGTCACCCTCAAAAATGGGTCTTATCACCATGTGGACAGTTCTGACCAGGCCTTTAAGCAGGCCGCTCGCATTGCCATGCAAACAGGGCTGCCCGAGTGCAAACCTACACTGCTAGAACCGGTTGCGTCTCTATCCGTATCGGTCCCCAATCGGTTTACCTC
Source organism: uncultured Leptolyngbya sp. (assembly GCA_937899365.1). GTDB lineage: Bacteria > Cyanobacteriota > Cyanobacteriia > Phormidesmidales > Phormidesmidaceae > Leptothoe. Next base: position 1,971 of record CALBPH010000039.1, on the reverse strand, counting down.
CAACGTACTCACCCTGATCAGCGGTCGTCGTGGTCAGGTTATGGGATACACCAATAAGGCCAACTGGCCTGGTTGGGATGAGGTTTCCGCTCAGCTACCCGTGGCTGAAATGCAGACCCTAATCCTGGAACTGCGCTCCCTAAGCATGGGTGTTGGCTTCTTTAGTTGGCAGTACGACCACCTCAGTGCCGTACCTGAAAGACTCAAGGAAAAGATTGTGGCTCGCCAGGAAAGTAGTCACTAGGAAAGGGATAGAGTTTTGAAGTTAGCGTTCGACGCATAAATCGAACAATAGAACACAAACTCAAACTTTCTCTGGCGACCTGCTGAATGCGTTTAGCAGGTCGCTACACCACAGCCAGCCTTCCTAAGCCAAGAACTGAATACCACCGCCAAACATGCGGAGACCGATGACCACCAGCAGTAAGCCAAAAATTCGTCGCAGCTGCTGAGGTGAAATCGAATGGGATAGTTTTGTGCCAATGGGGGCCCCAATGACGGTAAAGGGGGCCACTAAAGCAACAGCAGGCCAGTAAATATAGCCCGTTGCCCAGGAGATATCGGTATAGCCTTGGGTAAATAGCAAAAACGATAGGGTACCCACGATGGCAATCGGCAGGGTGAACGCCGCGGATGTACCGCTGGCCTTACTCATGGGTAAACCGCAATAGAGCAAAAACGGGACGCTAATGGCGCCACCACCAATCCCCAAAATCCCCGACTTAAAGCCAATTAATGTACCAACCAGGGCGAATATCCACATTGGCGGTGTGGTCGTCTCTTCGAAGGCCGGCTTCCAATCGAGCAAAATTTTAACGGACACCGCTAATAGAAAGGCACCAAAAATAACCTCTAACCAATGGGTATCTAACCGATTAGAGAGTAAATTGCCCAAAACCACTCCAACACCGATGGCTGCAATAATGCGGCCAAAAATCCCCCACTGAACATCGCCCCGTAAGTGATGGGAAAATGTGGACGATGCGGAGGTGAAAATCATGATGCACATGGCGCTGCCCGCCGCCAAATGCATCAGGCTATAGCTGGGTAAATCCATTAATGAAAATAGATAAAACAACCCAGGCACAATGATCATGCCGCCGCCAATGCCGAGCATACCGGCCATGGTGCCAGCACCAATGCCCAACAGGGCAAACAGGGCAAAATCTAGATAGCTCACCATAGGAGTTCGCAACGACAAAGGGCCATTAAGTATTGTATCGCTTCGCTTGTTGCTATAGGGGCTGAAACCGCTACAAATCGAGCAAATTCAAGCTTTCGATTGGGTTTTCTGGGGTAATGTGAATCGTTTGCAGCCCAACCTGCTGTGCCCCCACCAAATTGTGGGCCGTATCGTCTAAGAACAGCGTTTTGGCTGGGTCCAGATTATTCTCGTCAATGACTCGCTGGAAGATACTGGTATTTGGTTTGCGATCGCAAACCAAATGCGAATAGTAAGCCCGCTCAAACTGATCGGCCAGGGTGCCAATATCAGTACCCATGGCTTCAGCAAACTTGCGATCGCTCGTCGCCAAGTGTAGCTCGTTAATATTTGATAGCAAAAAGATGCGTTTACGCCGACCCAACTGCCGCAGCAGTTCCACCCGCTCTGGGGGAAATTCAAGGATCAGCGCGTTCCAAGCCTGATCAATTGCATCAGCCCCCGCCTCAAACCCCAACAGCCGCATCAGCCCCTGGCGAAATTCAGCTGCGGTAATACTCCCTATTTCAAATTTAGAGAATAGATCCGCCTGCTTCTGCTGACTATACTGCTGGGTAATGTCATATCCTGCTAACTGACTAAACGCCCAAATCGTCAGGCCATAGTCCAAATTAACAATTACCCCACCCAGGTCAAAGATAATACTATCAAAACTAGTCGGCACACTCATCCTACTCAGGCATATCAACTCCAAAGCCGTTGCTGATTAATTCACCCCAAAGATCAGCTACACCACCTTAATAACAATA
>CALBPH010000038.1 GCA_937899365.1 uncultured Leptolyngbya sp. | reverse complement strand
AAAGGTTCCCAGACCTACGTGTAGGGTGACTTCCGCTCGCCGGATGCCCTTTTGTTCAAGGGCGTCGAATACGTCTGGTGTGAAGTGCAGCCCGGCGGTGGGTGCGGCTACCGCCCCAGGGTGTTGGGCATAAATGGTTTGGTATTGGTCCGGTTTTGCCTGGGAATCATTGATGTAGGGAGGCAAGGGGACTTCCCCTAACGATTCCATCAGCTGGTCTACGGGGGTGTCTGTCATGGACTCAAAGGTGAGCAATCGACCGTTAGTGTTGCGATCGCACGCCTCAATATGGGCCCTGAGCAATGGGTTTTCTGAATCTGGCCCAAAGTGAATCCAGCTACCCGGTTTAAGGCGTCGTCCTGGTTTAACCAGCGCTAGCCATTGGGGCGGACGAGGTTCTAGTAATAAAACTTCAACCTTTGCCCCACTTGGTTTGTATCCATACATTCGTGCTGGAATGACTCGCGTATTATTGATAATGATCAGATCCCCAGCACACAGAAACCTGGGCAAGTCTCTAAAATGAACGTGTTGATGTTCGATCCTTGAGGAAACAACCATCAATCGAGATCGATCGCGAGGGGTGATGGGCTCCTGAGCAATTAAGCTTGTCGGTAGTTCATATTGATAAGCCGCTAAGGAATAATCGTCGTTCGTTGTGTATTGATTGGTGGAATCGTTGCTATGATGCGGCGGACGGCTGCTAGATTGGGGCATGGGACAAAGGAACAGCGGGCAAATTACCGTTGATTTTTTGATAAAGGCATCTAATTAGCGTTACGCAGCCGATTGATTTAATGCCAGACTATTAACCAGATGTTCTGTGGATCGGCTACCTACGTGGTTTAAGTGAGATTCAATCGATCTAGACTGTAGCACCGCTTTATACCTATGGATTACGTTTACTATCTATCCAATGCCAGTCTTGTCCTACGGGTTGTTGAACGACTACATCGCTTAGCTCAGCTGCCGCTAGAGTTCGTCAGTGTGATCCACCGTATCGATGGCTGGATTGTTCGGATCAGATTGCATGAGAGCGTGTCTGCTGATGTTGCGTCCAATTTTCGAGCATTTTTAGATGAAGTCGGCGGTCGCTCCACCCCCGGTTATCGCATTCGTATGGCCCTATGGGGGTTAGAGACAGGCCAATCGGCGGTGGATGTGATGCGCCGCTACCAGGTGGCTGTCGTTTCCCACGGCAAGCCAGACCGTTACGAAATCGAAGAATTTCGCAAGCAGTTTGTGGAAGGGTTGGGCTACTGTCCCGAGACCTTGGCCTAAGCAGCTCTACATGAAAAAGTGAATGCGATTGAAGGTATTGTCCAATCTTTCAGAATTTAGCCAGTGCCTTCAATCGCATTCACCAAATAGTCTTGCAATACCAAATATCGCTGCCCATCGGACAGTGCTAAATATGCCTTGCCAGGTTTTGGCTTTCCACAATGGCAGCTAACGAGTGCCACATCTAATCGGCACGGTAGGTGGGCTAGGTGGGGATGGCGGGTCAAAAATAGTCGTGCGGTGGATCGGAGCTTTCGTTGCTTTGCTGGCGTAATGGACAGTAATCCATCCAGGTCCCAGTTGCCCCGACTCCGGGTTTTGACTTCGACAAACGTCAGCATTGGGCTGCTGAGTTTGCCGCCTTGGGTGTTGTATCCCTGGGCGATGAGATCTAACTCCCCCCAGCGGCAGTGCCAGCGCTGATAAAGGATTTCCCAACCCTGTTGGGTGAGCCAGTTCCGAACTAGTTGTTCACCATAAATTCCCAGGTCTTGGTCCGCCATGATCAGCCACTAATATCCCCGTGGCTAGAATGCCCTGGCGGATGAACAGTAAATCAAGTCCCGTTACTGACCGATAAAAATTGTTCAAAAACTGGGTAACATGGGCACACATCCCTGGCGAAACACCCGACCGTTATGAGCCGCAAATTAAAAGCAGACATCCATGCAGAGTATCAGGAAGCATTTGATCGGTGTACGGTGCGTGCAGAGTCTTTGGGATTGGCGCAAGGGATTGCCAAGCGGATAGTGGATTTGAGATCGCACTATGATGCCATTGAGAAAAAAACCACCGTACCCTGGTGGTTTGCCGGCATTTTGCACTATAAAGAATGGAATTTTCGAGAGCCTGCCCTGTTTGAGCAGACCGTCGCTGACGTTTTAATCGCCAAAAAATATCATCAGGCGACCACCCGCACATTAGCCGCCTATCTCTGGGGGTTTGACCTGTGGAATGGCTTTCAGGACGGCTCGGGTACTGAGTCCATCTGGGTTTGGGGTAGCACTAATGTCTTGGCAAAGAAAACGCCCCAAATGGGAGCAGCCGGAATTCTCAGGCACCTGCACACGCAAGGCCTCGTTAAGGTCAGTGCGCCTCCCCAGCCCGCCAAGTCCGCGGGGAGTAGCGCCAAAGCAGCCGCTAAAGCTGTCGCCAAAGCCTCTGTCGCCAAAGCCTCGGTGGCCAAAGCAGCGGCCAAGCCTGCTAAAAAGGGTAAAAAGCTGCCCGTTATGTATTTTTCCCAGCGTGATAACGCTGCCCAAGCCCACCGAACTTGCAATACAGCCAGCTGCTGGATGGGCGCGCTGTACATGAAAACAGCTCTTTGGGAAGCCTGTGGTGAGGACCAAAATGCCGATCTGAACTTCTATTTACCTAAGGTAGAAGCCTATGGCGACACCACAGACCATGGAGCCCAAACCAATGCGCTATCGGGTCTGGGGGTGAAGTCTGAATGGCACACTACCCTGACAAAGGACGATGTCAAGACAGAACTAAATGCCGGTCGTCCGGTGGTGCTTGGCGTGTTACACAAGGGCCATGTGAGTTCTCCTCGAGGCGGAGGCCATATGATTTTGGCCGTGGGCTATGACGATACGGGGATGTTTATTCACGATCCCTATGGTGAGATGGATCTGGTCAACGGTGGCTATCCTGGCTCCACCGATGGGTCCTTTCGCCACTACAGCTACAAAAATCTAGGGGCCCGGTTTGAGGTGGACGGTCCTAGCACTGGCTGGGGACGGATCTTCAAGGGCAGCCGTGCTTAATCACCTCTCCCAAGACTCTTTAGGATGAAGGGCTGGGCCGGGGTTACTGATCTAACTGGCCGTAATACTCGCCAACCCTAGGTAGACTTGCC
>CALBPH010000037.1 GCA_937899365.1 uncultured Leptolyngbya sp. | reverse complement strand
AACACCTTTGAGAATATCGACACAGCAACAGTGCACCCAGTTCAATCCAGCATCCCCAGACAAAGCCCCAGCTCCCACCGCGAAGCAATACGCAGGGTTTGCTGCCGCTGTCGTCCAGCGGCAACAGCCAGCAACAGCGGTGTTAGCACCAAAATGCCCATCCCATCCCCAAGCCAGATCACAACGGCGTTAGCGATCAATTCCTGAGTCGGTATTCGACCAAACCCATAGCCCACCAAGGTGCTATAAACGGCGTTAATTATCGGTGTAACCAGTACACCCAAACTCACAAACGTCAGCAGGTCATCCAGCTGCCAATCATATAGCTGCAGGCTCCGCTCCCATCTACGTCGCAGAAAATGACTCCCCACCAAAGCCTGCAGCGCACTCCCAAAACACAGAATCAGGGATAGCCACCAAGGCGCGCTGTCCGCCAATGACGCCCAAAGCGCCCCCAACGCGACACCCACCCATAGATTTTGGCCATAGATCAGTAAGGCCGCCAGGGCAATGCCAGCGGGGGGCCATAGGGGAGAGGCCGCCGCTTCAATATTGAGGGCAGTGGTGGATAGCTGAGCAGAGACGAAGAAACAGACGGCGAGACAGCCGACACGAACCCAATAACTGGTGTGCCATTGATGATCAGTTGCCATTGGTTGGTAGATGTCATGGATTTCATGCAGCACTGGGGCCATCGCCATCGACGGATACATCCGTCGATGGTGGGTCAGCGGTTTAATCTAAGACTTTCAAAGACATGCATTGTCTTAACTAACCCGAAAAATACAATCGATGATGGCTCCAGCAGACCCCTGAAAAGATTGTAAATGGGCAAGGTCAGAGTACCCAAAATTGATGCATGGGTTAGTTAATGGAAAACACTCTAAATACAGCTCGCCTCGACCCTGGGCTCGTACATCAGCACTATCATCCAGACAGCGTCATAAACAGCCCATCTTGACGCCGCTGCCAGGACAGCCTCCTTAAAACTCATAAAATCGCGCCAAAACCAGAGAATTTTACATCTCTTATCATTCATCCACCAAAACAAACAAACGGCAAGAGAGTTCAAACCCCGCCCCACAGTCTAAACCTAAAGTCTTTATTAAAATCTCTTACTAAGCTCAACGCCAATAGGGGCAAGGATCACAAATTAGCTAACGGAAGCACTACTAGTCTCTTAACGTCGCTGTTCCTCATAACATCCTCAAAGTCATCTTGTATGGTATGTACGTAAGGAAGTATCGAGTGAGTCCATTATGCATACGCTGAATAGTACACCAACTAATAAGCCAACCAAATGGTCCAATCAACCCGGTCCAATTTCCTGGCAAACCGTGCCTGATTTTATTCAAAAGACCTTGAGCGCCCAGGGGTGCACGCTACTGAAGTATTCTCGTGAGCGTCCTCAGCTAGCCCATATTCGCTTTCAGTACGTGTCATTTGCGTATCAGGGTGATCTCTACTACCTACAACGATGGTCTGATCACGAATGGGGCGTGTCTCCTAGTCAAATAATTTTTCCGGCTGACGGTGTTTGCCCCCTGAAAACCCTGAGCAACGGCAGTCTGCTGTCGTCCCTTGTTAAAAAATCTGTGGCCAGATTTTTTGGCCATTTCCCAGACAACTCACCATTTCAGCCATCCCCCTCGACCAGTCGGCACACTAAAAGTACAGTGCTACCGCTAGCTGGATAATCCTTGGCAAACCCCGATTATTCAATCATCTGTTCTAGCTCAATCAGCGGAATCAACCAAGCCACATCATAGGCAGCCAGGGTAACGTTTAACCGATTGTCCACAATTCGCCATCCTCGACGTCCCATCAGGTCGTACCAGTAATTGTCTTGGGGGATGGCGCAGAAGGGTTTACCCGTCTGATCGCCAAGGGGGGGAGATGTCTCCTCGACAGCTGTCCCCCCATAAACACCTGCAACACCTAACGTATCGAGGGGAATGCTCACCTGACAGCGTTGAGGCGTCACATTGGTCAGAGTCAAAATATGTTGCTCACAGTCTGGCGAGATGCGTAGGAGCGCAAAAATAGCCGGATCTAACTGAAAAATCTTTTGATCGCCGTTCGGATGGAAGGCTTTATTACTCACCCGAATATCTAACAGTCGACTCAGTTGAGCAATCATCCGAGACGTGCTGGAGTCAGGCTTTTCTAACTCTCGCGTTAGGTCAGGGTAGTGAATGACCGCACGGTTAATATCGCGTTTTACTTTTGTTTTTAAGACCGTTTCAATGTTGTTATGGGTACCAATAAGCCCATGTAAGTAGATGCCGGGAACACCTCGCAGTACCAAAGCAATGCTACGAGAGGCGACCACACGCTTAATTTGCAGATCCAGCTCCTCATCTTCACTATCTAAATTTAGGGCGCTAAGCCAGGTGGAATTTATCTCATAGGGTTCCTCAACGCCGCCGGCCGCCGTGCGGTAAGAGATGAGCGCACCGTGCTCCCTAGCGCATCGGATAATAACGCTAATCTGCTGCTCTGAGAGTATATTTTTTACCCCCAATAGCCCCACACCATCATGGGTGTCGAGAATGTTAAAAAATGTCATGGCATAGGACGGATACTCTAGGGAGTTTACCCATATTGAGAGTACTGTTGCGTCTGACTGG
>CALBPH010000036.1 GCA_937899365.1 uncultured Leptolyngbya sp. | reverse complement strand
TAATCGGATCACCCTCTACTTCCACCGGAATTTCTCGACGCTTCTTCTTAGAGATAATGAAAGGCTTCAGCAGAATTTCATCAGCCCAGTTACGATAGGTCCCATAGGGATCGTTCGCCCGAATTTGCTGGACAATCGCTTTAAGAAAAGGAGAACTATCAATAACTAACGCTGAGTTTAAGTCAGTGGTCTTGGGGTCAGTAGCAACAGTGCGCATACGATTACTTCCTCTTCATTGGTTTCAATATCATCTTCAAACAGTGGAGCTGGCTGGCTTTGGCTTAAAGCTTTACGCAGCCAGGGGGGTGGACTGTCTTTAAGAGACTGCACCAGACGGGTCAGCACAGTCTTAATTTCATCAGCCCCAGAGTCTGCCTTAATCGGCGTAACATTTTTACGAATCAGACGAGCGGCCGCACTTCCTCCGATGGCAGAAATATAGACAATAGTGCAGTTCTGAAGCGCGTTAACCTTAGGCCCGAGCTTATCTTCATTGCCATCCTCTTTAAGATCACCTCCAAATTTCAGCACTTCTAGAAATGTATAGCCGGTTGTATCAACCTCATAGACATCGATGTGTCTGGCCCAACCAAAATGAGCATTGATGTGGACCGAATCTTGGGTAGCAAAGGCAATTCTCATCGTTTAACCTCCGTTTACACACATAATTTTCTACAGATCGCCTTCTCGCCAACCATGAACCTGTTCATGGGCGCTAACTTCATCAGTCTCCATAAAAATGTTGCCAATCTCGAATAGAAGCTGAGTCGTGCCGCCATAGCCCACCGTGCAGCGCTGACCATTGCCCAAGCGGTCAAATACTGGAAAACCTAGGCGATAGAGGGGAATACCGAGACGTTGAGCAATCGCCTTGGCATTCGAGTTAGAAATCAACAAATCTGCACCCTGGGCCAGATCTTCAAAATCTTCTAGATCGCCAATGGTTACCGTATCAATGGGCAGATGCTTGAGCAATTTAGATTTAGTTGTCGTGACTGCCCCATGAACGTCAGCCCCAGTGGTTGTCAGCCACCAGGCCACGGTATGAAGTAAGTCGGGTTCCAACGCCAATGCCACCCGTTTGCGACCAAAGAAGAAGTGAGTATCGAGAATGGCATCCTGCAGCTGGCGACGCTGGTGACGAAACTGTTCAGGTACAGGTCGTCCGCTAAACTCCGAGAGGGTGTGCAGAAAATTATCGACAGTTTCGAGACCGGTAAGACTATCAAACAGTCTGTATTCAGTACCAAACCGCTGTTGCAAAATTTCGGCAGCCAGCTTCATGGTATGCCCAATGGCCAGGGTAAACGATGAATATCCCAACGATTTAAGCTGGCTTAGGGTTGTTCCCCCGTTAGTGAGACCGGTGTAGCTCTTAGATAAATGCCCATCTAGAGAGGTAGACAGATCGGGCACCAGCACCGGATTTAAACCAAATGCCTTGATCATCTCTTTGATCGCTTGCACATCGCCTGGTGCTAGGGAGGGACCCGCTAAAACGGTCACCTGGGACGGCATACCCGGCATGGCATAGGTGTAAAAGGAGCTGTCGTCCTGCTGCTTTGTGTCATCCCAGCCATTGTCAGGAATGTCTCGTACCAGGGCTTCCACAGCAGCGGCATAGCCATCCTGCAAAGCGCCTTTAAAGTCGGGTGTAGACGCAAAGGCCACCGGTAGCGATGCTAGCTGTGGGTTGCGCTGACGCAGGTCTTTTAAGATCCCTTGCATATCGTCCCCCCGAGTTTCAGTCAGCCCGGTTGTGCATAGACCAATAATCTTAGGGTTTGATTTTTCTAACAGCGTTAACATCGCCTTCTCTATATTGTCTTCTCCACCCAAAATGGTGGTTACCTCTGTCATTGCCGTGGTTGCTAAGGGCACCGCCTCTCGGAAATGTCGTACCAGCATCACTTTGGCAAATGCGGTGCAGCCCTGGGAGCCATGGAATAGGGGCATGATCCCCTTGACACCTAAATAGGCGAGAGCTGCCCCCAGGGGTTGACTTTGCTTCAGTGGATTGACCGCAACAGGTTTTCTACGGGAGATAACTTTAGTTTCCGTCGAGTGGGCAAGGGAAGCATCTTCTCCCTGGCCCCTGGCCCTTTCCCATGGAGCTTCCCGACGAACCTGTGACCAAATCGGGCTATGCAGGGCTTCATCCAGTTCCTTTGCCATCTCAATCATGCCGAGGTAGCCTGCATAGGGATGGTGGCGTTCCTGGTTAATATCGAGAAAGGGAATCCTTGCCTTTAGCGCTGTGTACTGGTTGCGACCGCCTGCAATCAGCATGTCGGCCTTGGTTTTGGCAATCACTTTCAGGAGCTCCTGGGCATTGCCTTTTTTCATCATGATGCCGTCTTTACCCAGCAAGGTTTTGATCCGCGCCTTATCTTCTTCCGTACTCTTTTTGGTACTGGTGGCAACTACATCGATACCCAAATCTTTTGCCGCAGAAATGATGGACCAGCTTTTGACACCGCCTGTATAGAGAACCACTCGCTTGCCCTTAAGTCGCTGACGATAGGGAGCAAGAGCGGTGTCTAGTTTTTTAGTTTCCGCTTGGATAAGAGTTTCAACTCGAGACTGCAGATCAGGATCTCCTAATTTGGCCGCAATGTCTCGCAGTAGGCGATTCATGTCTTCGATGCCATAGATCGACTCTTCGATATAAGGCATCCCATAGCGTTCCTCCATCTTGTGAGCCATGTTGATCAAGGCCTTAGAACAAATCATCACATTCAGCTTGGCCCGGCTGTTGTCGTTGCCGTCCACGCTGTGGCGG
>CALBPH010000035.1 GCA_937899365.1 uncultured Leptolyngbya sp. | reverse complement strand
GCTTCAAGGACACCCCCTTGAAACGAATCACCCCCTGGGTCACTGGCACCAAATTCAAAATGGCTTCGACTAGGGTACTCTTACCAGCACCATTGGGGCCAATAATGCCTACCAGTTGCCCCGAAGGTACAAAAAAACTGACATTGTGGAGCGCACGGGTTCCGCGATAGTCGATCGACAAATTCTGAATTTCTAGCATCGGCGTGAACTTATGGGCAAAAATTAAAGCACCTTTCCAATCAGCCTGCCTATAGAAGCACGCTTAGCGAGGGGGATAAATCGCGGCAACCTTGCAACAAATTGCTTAAAAGGTTTACCGCACAAAGATACGAACGTTGCGGTACGAACACTGCCGCTAAGCCCTAATGCAACACCATAATTCTTCAGCAGAACCGATAAGCCACCTTAAAGGTTGACATCAGTGTATAGGTTAGCTATATAAATGTCTAGGCCAATCTTTTCAGTTTGCTGCTGCGTTCTAGATAGCGCTGTCTTAATGCAAGACGACTTTAGTGCAATATCAGGGGTCTCAACGTATAAAAGCTCACCAAAAAGGCAAAGTGAATATTAAAAGTTCATCAATCTTTTCAGGCGAGTTCTATCAATCATTGAGTTGACTTGGCGAGTTGTTAGTCATGGGTAATCGTCTATGCCCCATGCTTCCGACAGGTCTTTGTAGGAAATCAATTACAGAGGAGTCGCAAATGCAGCGATATTTTTCACAACATCATGGCCTCTTAGCAAGTGCGACCATACTCCTGATCGGTCTTGCAGGTTGTACCAGTCCAACATCCAACAGTTCAGACAGCAGCCAACCGGAGGCTGCAACAACCTCCGAAATAGTAGCAAGTGATACTGTTTCGGAATCGCCCATCGACGTTATTGCCTCCTACAGCGTTATTTGCGACATAACGTCTCAAATTGTTGGAGATGATACTGCGCAGCTGAACTGTTTAATTCCCTCCGATCAAGATCCCCACACCTACCAGGCAAAACCCTCTGACCGTGAGGCAATTGACACGGCTGATCTAGTATTTTATGCAGGGCTCAACTTTGAACCTGCGATCATTAGCATGGCCACAGCGTCTGATTCAGAAGCCCCTAAAGTCGCTTTGCACGATGAAGCAGTTCTGCAAGTGATTGAAGTGGAAGAAGAGGGTGAAGTTAGTCCTGATCCTCATATTTGGCATGACATTGAGAACGGATTAGAAATGGTCACCTTGATTCGGGATAACCTGGTCGCCGTCGATCCTGACAATGCCGATGCGTACACCCAAAATGCCGAACAACTGACGGCTGAGTTACAGGCTCTAGATACCTGGATTCCAGAACAAATTGCCACCATTCCGGAACTCCAACGCCGCTTAATTACCACCCATGATGCGATGGGATACTATGCTCAGGCCTATGGCTTGACTGTCGAGGGCACATTGCTGGGCCTTTCGACTGAAGAGGAACCAACGGCGGCAAAGGTTGGCTCTCTGGCTAAATCGATTCGAGACGAAGCCCTGCCTACTATCTTTGCAGAACTCACGGCTGACGATCGCGTATTAAAAACCGTAGCGGACGAAGCCGGTGTGTCCATCTCCGAAAAAGTCTTGTTAGCGGATGGTTTGGGGCCAGAAGATACTCCCGGAGGGAGTTATACCGGGATGTTGATTTACAACACCTGCGCCATCGTGGACGGTTTGGGTGGGACATGTGCAGCCGCTCCCTAGAACAAAGCAGCAACACACAAAAAATGCTAGAGTCAACCTTAACATTCTTGTAAATGTTAAGGTTGACTCCCCATGGCCGACAACAAAAAACATGAAAAGCAGCAATTAACCATTAAAGAGCTGACTGAAGCCGTTGGCGGCAAAGTAACGCCACGTATGGTGCGTCACTATCATCAGTTAGGGTTATTGCCCCAGCCCAAGCGATCTCGCGGCAATTATCGCCTCTATGATGATGCCGATGTGAAACGCCTGCGACGTATTGTGGCGCTCAAACAGCAAGGGTTTCAGCTGAGCCATATTCAGCAGTTGCTTGCCACTGACGGTGAATCGTCAGCCAGTTCAATGGCTGTGATGGAACAGTTGCAGCAGCATTATCAAACCCTGATGCACCAGCTCGTACAACTGCGCCAAACTGCCATTGCGATGGAGGGTATTTTAGGGCGCGATCAGGGTTGCCAAACCGTACAAGCCAAGGCCTTAGCACAGCTACGCATTTTAGAAGTTGAAGCTAACGAACTAGCGACCCATCGGGTTTGGGATGAGTTCGATTGTGCGGCTCACAATCATCCTGAAAACTTTCAGCAAGC
>CALBPH010000034.1 GCA_937899365.1 uncultured Leptolyngbya sp. | reverse complement strand
CCCCGCCGTCGTTAATGCCTCCCCCAGTCCTGGAAAGTGCTGTTCCATGATTTGAAATCCCCGTGTGAATAGCACATGGGGCTGCACTGACTGGGGTACCCCACGTCGGGGCTGTGGGCTGTGGGGAAAAGGGTCTCGCTCAATCAGGGTGACCTGATCAAAAACCTCGGAAACAACCTTGGTCGCTAGCAAACCTGCAATACTACCGCCTATGACAATGGCATGTTCTAGTTTTAGATGACCCATAATTTTTCTGGCGCTGCTGCTCTGGGGGATAATCTAATCTGACAAATTCTGACTGATTTCAGTATCCGTCGATCGCCTTATCTTCTCAATATCGCTCTGCCTACCCAGCAAGAAAGGCTCGGATGTATTGATTGACCAGCTGAGGCTGCTCTTGCTGTACCCAATGACTACAGTTGGGAATGTAGCGGATTTGAAAATCTTGCACATAGTCTTCGGTTCCCTCCGTTAGCTCCTTGCCCAGGGCGATATCACCTTCACCCCAAATCATCAAGGTGCGGGTTTGGAATAGTATGGGCCAGTCGGTGGGGGACAAAACCAGGGGCAAAAGGTTGCGGTAGTAGTTGAGTGCTGCGGTGAGTGCCCCCGGTTTAGCCAGGGCTGTGGTGTAAGCGTCAATATCGGCATCGCTAAAGGCGGATTTATCGATGGCCATGCCCCGAAAGGTTTGCTCCATGGCTCGGGAGAGATTGGCCTTTAGCAACAGCTCTGGTAATAGTGGCAGCTGAAAAAAGAGAATATACCAGCTACGGGACAGCTGCTGCCAGGTACGCAGACCCTGGGCAAATTTGGCCGGATGGGGCAGATTGAGAATAATCAAGCGGTCTACCTGGGCCGGATAGCGGTATACAAAATGCCAGGCGATCGCACCACCCCAATCGTGCCCCACCAGGATGCAACGGTCATAGCCTAAGCTTGCGATCGCACCTTTCACATCGTCCACCAATTCATTCATGTGATAGGCCGACCGAGACTGGGGGCGATCGCTGTCGTTATATCCTCGTAGGTCAAGGGCAACAACCTTATGGTCACGGGCAAATTCTGGAATCTGGTGTCGCCAGGAATACCAAAATTCTGGAAAGCCATGCAAGAGGAGCATCAGCGGCCCTTCTCCCTGGGTCACGTAGTGAAGCTGGATACCGTTGGTGGCAATTTTTCCGTGGCTCCAGGTTTCTGTCGTTGCTAAGGTCGTCCGTTTAGAATAATTTTATTCTAGCCCTCTAGCAGCAACCTCAAAGAATAGTCGCTTTAAGCGTCTAAGGTACCGCCACAAGTCACTAACGTACGACCTCTCGTATGGCCTCGGCATCAATCGGAGGAATCAAATAAAGCCGCAGCAGATCTCCAACAGTACCGACCACTAGGGACACTTTGCGTAAGAGTTTCCATACCTTAGGAGCTGTGCTTTCAGCAATGTCTTTCATTTTAAGATTCCGCGCGGCACAGCGATCAAGCCGCTTAAAGAACTCGGGATGATCCACATCAAGAATCACTGGGAAAGCACGGGCTGAGGTATTGTTAGTTTCCCGAATGACGTCGGTATCAAACGAACCCGCATCTAGACCGAGCATTTCGTAAAACTTAGTCCGTTCGTGGACAGTGAGGCTGGGGGTGGCAAAGACAGAGAGTAGAAAGAAACGACTCCAGAGTCGAGACTGCCAGGTTTTCCACATATTGGGTTGCGATCGCAACAGCGCCTTAAAAATATCCCCGTGGCGATTCTCATCCTGACACCAGCTTTCAAAATAATTAAACAATGGATAGAACCGATTTTCAGGCTGCTGCTCCAAGTGACGATGGATTAAAATATAGCGCCAGTAGCCAATCTTTTCCGACAGAT
>CALBPH010000033.1 GCA_937899365.1 uncultured Leptolyngbya sp. | reverse complement strand
GATGAGCTAGCTGCTTGGGAATCTTGCGCTAAGAGCTGGATCTACGAATAACGGCTTACCGGCTGACTAATGCATAGGGGCTTACTGTCGCCCCTATGCCAACGTTCAATTACAACCGCCCAAATTTTACCCGCAGATTATCGCGCGGGTGCGGCGTCGGCACAACCACCATTGATAAATCCTGATCCGGTAGGAGTTCCCAGCGGTAAGTGCGCAGCAAATGCACCGCAAATAGCTTCATCTCTAAGCGGGCAAACTCCTTACCCAAGCATTCACGAATGCCGCCACCAAAAGGAACATAGCTGTACTTGTTAGGCTGTGCATCCTTAGCAAACCGCTCCGGCTGAAAATCCGTTGGGGCATCATAGTCGTCTGAGTTCAGGTGGGTCTGGTTAATTTCATAGAGCACGGTCCACCCTTCAGGAATCTGGTAGCCGTTTAACTCACAGGTTTTTAACACTTTGCGAAAGCCCCCACCGACCGGTGGAATCAGTCGTAGCACTTCCTGTAGCACCTGTTATAGATAGGGCATTTGCCTCAGCATGTCTAAGGTCAGGGGGCTTTCAGGGTCGAAGGCGGCCTGCTCAGCCCTCAGCGCTGCTAACACCTGGGGATGCTGGGCCACTAACAGACAAAAGGAGGCCAGGGCCGAGGTTAGGGTCTCATGGCCAGCATATAGCAGTATCAATACCTGGTCTTTGAGCTCACCAATCCCCAACCTGTCGCCGTCTTCATCTTTGGCCTGGATCAACAAACTGAGGGCATCACTGCCAAAATCCGCACTCTGCTGCCGCTGACGAATAATCTCTTCTAACAACACCATCAGTCGCTTGCGAGATTTTTTTGCCTGACCAAATCGCGTCCAGGGCAGCGCTAAGGGAATTGAAAAAAGCCCACCGCACCAGGTTTCAAATAAGTGCCCTAACTCTGTCTGTGCCCCTTGATCTAGCCCCACTAACAGTTTACAGGCCACATCAAAGGTATAGTCCCGCAGCTCTGGATACCAGGTGAGGGTTTCCAGCTCGGCCCATTTCTTGCCATAGGTCTGGGTAATGGCCTCAACAGTTTCAATGTAGCCCGATAGTGCCCTGGGCATAAACGCCTGGGCCAGCAGCTTGCGGCGGTTTTGATGTTCGCCCCCTGTCTGTAGTGCCAGGGAAAGATTACCCAGTAACGCCTTGGTACTGGGGGGCCAGCTGACAACAAAGTAATTGTTCTCATTGGTCAGGACAAACTGGTTGGCGTCTGCCCCTTTAACAAACAGGGTGGGACTGCCCAACAGACGGGTTTTAAAGATGGGCCCGTACTTGGCGTGTTGTTTTTCGCCGTAGTTAGGATCGCGAAAAAAGTTTAGGGTGTCCCCAAGCACAGGCAGACCAAAATTGCCGGGCGGTAGGGGCAGGTTAGAAACAGTCTGGCTCATGGAGAAAAAAACAGCGATAAGATGCGCCTTTACTTTAACCTTTACGCCAAAATCTTTACGCCCAGCAGCAGACCGTTTCACCACCTAGGGGTAGGCTCAGACCGCCTTGGCTAATCGGTCA
>CALBPH010000032.1 GCA_937899365.1 uncultured Leptolyngbya sp. | reverse complement strand
TGGTCATTTAAGCAATAGGCTTCTAAGAGCGCCGCTAACTCATCCTTGGCCGTGTGAGCATCCCGTAGATGAAACTGAATGCGTTGACCAGGGCGAATTCGATCAGCAATGGCAATGGCCCCCACCTTTGGGTCTACCCCCACCAAATTACGAATCAAAAAATCCCCCTGGCCTAGGGACTGCTTAAAATTGCTTTGAGCGAGCCCAATAAACAGTGACTCTTGGGCCAGCTGCCGATCCATCTCATCTAAATCCTGAAAAAGCTCCTGTAAAGCATCCAGCGGTGTCTGTGCATTCGCTTCTGCTTCAGACGATTGGGCAGCAACTTGAGTCACCACATTGCGGTCCGCTTCTACCACACGAAACGTAGGGCCAATTGGACGACAGCCCTGGGCCACAATCGCATCGATCACAATGTTGCCAGACAGAGCAACGCCAATCACACCCTGACGGTAGAGCTGCTGACCGCAGAATAGTCCGCAGCTGCGGTTAATGCTCTCAATTCCAGCCAGCCCCCCCAGCTTGACAGACTCTGGATAAGCAAAATCCAACCCCTGCAAAAGATCGTTCATGCCCGACGCAAACGGATCGGCCATCAGAAGAAAATGGGGCTTATCCGCTGGAGATACGCCAATAATTTCAGTCCACTCGCTGGGAGGGCTATCCAAATCAGGTAATTCATCAATGGATAGGTGAAAGCCCTGAATGGTGACATCTGGTAAATGGGCAACCGTCAAACTGATGCCTGCGGTATCTTCGATTTCCACCAAATGACCAGCACGGGTTCTACCAATCACGCCACTACCGCTACAGCCAATAATATGAGCCCCCCCCAAGGGGCCTTTAAGCAACGGCAATACACGGGAATACTCACTGGCAAACGCTGAGGATATAAAAATAATTGCCAAATTAGGAGCTGCTTCCAACTGGGTTAACACCCGTTCAATCACCTCCCGCAGTGCTAGCTCTAGTGAAGGATGGGTAGAGACGGCACTGGCCCATTTCATAGCGGTTGATGGCAATGGTGGCAAACTCAATACTCTGTAAAAAAATCAAGATATTACATAGTCTAGTCCCCAGCAGCCTGCTCCTAAGCTAGCTGGGATATCACAGCGTTAGGGTTTAGACCTACCGTTTTCGCGTCTGGGCTGCTTTTTACAGGACCCATGCCTTTTCTTGCAAGGCTTGTCACCCATAGACACCCATAGCTGCAATACGGCTTTAAGCATACCTTGATGGTAGGCAGGTTCCGCTAATTACAAAATGCTTCTTTAGATACAACTAGTTTCAAATAACCACAGCTAACATAGAGGGGTAAACCACCTCTAACGCTTACTGCCTCCGGGGGAAAACTCTTAACAGGCCACTGAGTGACTAGTAAGCACACTTTCAAATCAAATACTTCGTTGAAAGACAGGGTAGATAAGAAAACTATGAGCGATATTCAAGAGAAAATTTCTGAAGAGATCAAAGCAGCCCGCGATGTTTGTAGCACCGACGGCACTGGCTCTGAAAATTGTGCAGCGGCTTGGGACGCTGTCGAGGAACTGCAAGCTGAGGCATCTCACCAGCGTGAATCTGAGAAGCCAAAGACCAACTTTGAAACCTACTGTGATGAAAATCCTGAAGCAGACGAGTGCCGCATCTACGAAGACTAAGGGCACAGCTAACGGATACCGTATGATTTCGATGCCCATGGACTGACAATCTCAGTAAAGTTGGGTACATTAGGGCCGAGTTCCTTTCTTTTAGGGGACTTGGCCCTAATCGTATTTGGGCTCAGCTGATATCGGCTAAAACCCTGCGATGTTAATCTAGAGAGCGTTTTAATGGCGCGCCACTCCTTTATTCATGCCGAGTTCTTTGCTTATCCAATCATTGGTCTGGACAGACTATCGTCTGGCAGTACTATTCACTGTGCTATTTCCCCTGATCCTCTTGGTTTGGGCGCTTGTTGCCCGGGCTGAGGTCATTCAGCAGCTACTCGTCATTTATTGGAAGGTGTCTAGCCTGTTGGCCATTACCGTATACCTAATGATTGCAGAGCTGCCGTTTAGCTTTTTAACGGCTGTCATAGCACGGGTACTGATGCCTTTATCTCTATGGTTTTGGGCCGATCTAAATGAAGAAATTCGCGAGCAGCCATTTTCATTCCGCAAACTAGCCTTTACAGCTTGGCGCTGGGGAATAACGTTCTACTGTGGTTTAGGAGTCATTTTTCAGCTCCCGTTTTTGCGCTGTGCCTTCTCCCAAAGCGTCTTTGCCAGTGAGAGCTGCCAGGTTTGGCTACAGGCTCCGAGCTTGTTTAGGCAATCCTTTCATGCTGGATTCACACCAGGATTTCTTGGCTTCTGGGCAATTTTGGCATTGATTATCTATGTGCTTACCCTGAGCTACTTTATATTTGTCAAACTGGGACGTCAGGGGCGGTCCGCACTCAACCAATAAGTTACCCCTCTAGCCATGGCAATCTCAATTGAGAAACAGCTTGAGCAATACACCCTTCAACATCCTCAAGAGGTCTTATTAGTTGCGATTGAGGTAGCGGGTGAATCGGATGAAATTCTCATATTCAAAGGATTTTCTAGCTCCCTGGTTCGGCCAACAGCCACTGATCCAGACATCCCCGTGCTCCCTAACGATGCCACGATTCTCACGATCGATCGCTTGATGGGTCCCTATCAGCCCGATTGCCCCCACTACTTAGAACGGCAAATCAGCTGGGATGAGTTTTCCCACCGATTAATCAATCCTTGAGGTTACCCCCGTTACGTTCAAGACCTGTCACAATATATACAGTCACAGTCATTTTTGAGCTATTCTAGCTAGCCCGGTCGCTTTCCATTGCGCTTCTTCTTCTGCCATGCATCAAACGCAAGATTTACATGTGGTTGAAACTCGACCACTGATCAGTCCCGCCATGATCCATGCGGAACTACCCCTAACTCAGTCAGCCGCAGAAATAGTGGCTAAGACTCGCGATCGCATCCGCAATATTCTCTACAACGAAGATCGTCGCCTATTGGTGATTGTGGGTCCTTGTTCCGTACATGATGTCGAAGCAGCCCATGACTATGGCAAGCGCCTAGTCAAACTCAGGGAGTCCCTCGCCGATCAGTTAGAAATTGTGATGCGGGTCTACTTCGAAAAACCCCGTACTAATATTGGCTGGAAGGGATTGATCAACGACCCTCATCTGGATGGCAGCTATGACATCAACCAGGGCTTACGGCTAGCGCGTCAGCTGTTAATCGACTTAGCTGAAATGGGATTACCGGCAGCCACAGAGCTATTGGACCCAATTACGCCCCAATATATTGCCGATGTTATTTCCTGGACAGCTATCGGAGCTCGTACCACCGAGAGTCAGACCCATCGAGAAATGGCCTCTGGACTGTCGATGCCCATCGGCTTTAAAAACAACACCGATGGAAGTTTACAGGCTGCAACCAACGCGATGCTGGCAGCCAGTCGTTCCCATCATTTCCTAGGCATTAACCGCAGCGGTCTAGCCAGCATTGTCACCACCACGGGCAATCCCGATGGCCATTTGGTCCTGCGTGGCGGCAAAAGTGGACCTAACTATGACAAACAGAGTGTAGAACAAGCTGTGGAGCAGCTGGCCAAAGCTGGACTTAATCCTCGGCTGATGGTGGATTGTAGCCATGCCAATGCCAACAAACAGCACAAACAGCAGTCCGTGGTGCTAGACAGTGTGGCAGAACAGCTCAAGTTAGGGTCACGAAATATTCTCGGGGTCATGATTGAAAGCCATATTAAGGCCGGACGTCAGCCCATCCCTGAAAATTTAGACGACCTTATCTACGGCCAAAGCATCACCGATGCCTGCGTTGACTTTGAAACCACTAAAACCATGCTGGAACAGCTGGCGGCTGCC
>CALBPH010000031.1 GCA_937899365.1 uncultured Leptolyngbya sp. | reverse complement strand
CAAGTTTTTGCAGCGCTGGAGGAGCTGTGACCACCGAGACAATCCTAACGAGAGACGGGTCCACGCCACGCTTCGTCAATTCTGCCATAGTGGCCATCATTGTACCGCCCGTTGCTAGCATTGGTTCACTAATGAGTACACGGGTATGGGGAGGAATTTGGTCGGGCAGCTTGTTGAGATAACAGGTAGCATCAAGGGTTTCTTCATCACGCACAAAGCCAAGATGATAAACCGCAGCAGTCGGTAGCGCCGCCTGAACCCCTTCCATTAAGGCCAATCCCGCCCGCAAAATAGGCACCACCATCAGCGGCATTTCAGGATCAATAAAGGTGGCCGGACAGGGGGCTTAGGGGGTTTCAATAGTGGTATCCACAGTCGCTAGCCATTCATTACGAATTGCTTCGTAGGTTAACCAACGACCGATCTCAGTCATAGCGCTGCGAAAGACAGCAGACGGCGTGTTCGCATCCCGTAACACACCGAGCCAATGCTTAATTAAAGGGTGGGGCGGGACGTGAATCCGCAGCTGCATTGCCATGGGAAATAGTTATAAAGACGGTTGGGACAGAAATCTGCCCAATCATACGTCTTTGTCAGCTAGGCGGTCTAGGGGAGACTGGCCTATCGACCCCGCAGTAAGTGCTTAACGGTTTCCACCATTTCTGCGGGTCGAAACGGCTTGGCTATATAGGCATCCGCGCCCTGCTTCATCCCCCAATAGCGGTCAAACTCTTCGTTTTTAGATGAGCAAATGACGACCGGGACATCCTTAGTGGGGCCGTTATTCTTGACCCACCGACAGAGCTCGTAGCCATTCATATTGGGCATAACAATATCGAGAACCACAAGATCCGGGGGGCTCGACGCGATCATATCTTTGGCTTTTTCGCCATCTTCAGCTTCCAGAACAGTCATACCCGCCTTGATCAGGAGACCAGAGATCATCTCCCGTAGGGTTGAACTGTCATCCACAATTAAAACCGTGGTCATAATGCAGGGACTAGGTAGGGTTCCTCAAGTGTTAGTGAGCCCATATTTAGGGGCAAGATTAAACGCAACCAGCTAATAATACGAATTCAGTTGGTTTCAAGCAATGACGTTAGATATGGTTGGTTGGTTCAAGGGTCCACTTAAGGGGGCTTTAAGCAGAGACACGGACGCACTGACTATCACTATCGTCTAAGTATACGAATTATCAATAAGAATCGTTTTGTCACCTTGGTTACCCCTTTTCCCCTAGCTCCTCTAACAGGGCTAATACGGGTTTGGGCTGCAATTTATCCTTAAACCACACAACTTTGGCAGGTACGTTTTTTACGTCAACCCCCGCTTTAGCCAAGTTTAGCCGCTGTGAGATCGCCAAAATCAAATTCTGACAGTCGGACTTTTGTACCTGGGCAAATTTTTTGCGTAAATAATCCGGTCGCCAGTATCCCACTATTTCCAATAAATAGACGTCACCGTCGGGATGAACCAGGCGAAAATCAGGAATCATAACACTGCCGGGAATGGGAATCAGATCGACCTCTCGCTCTAGCTGCCACTGGGTTTTACCTTTTTCTATTAGGCTGGCCCAGCGTTCGGCAAAGGCGGCTTCGACCATGCTGTCATAGGGCTTACCGGGCGGATAGTGGCTGACCAACTCGCACTCTGAGTCGAGGGTATAGCCTTTTTCGGACTGGGCTTTGGTATAGCTGTCTTTCCACTGCAGGGTGGCGCTCAGGTGCCACCGGGTGACGTGCAAAATGGCCGGTACCAGCTTGGCAATGTCTAACCCATAACGGGTGCTGGCTTTGAACAAGCTGGCAGGACCGTCAATGGTGATGGTAAAACCTTGGTCGGCTTCCCCTTCGATGTAGGTCATCAGCCGAAACAGTTTCAGATAGCGAAACATGAGCTTGTACTCACCGGGGTCGTTGCGGTGCAGGTTTAGAACTACATGGCTTGCTCGATAGAAAATGCCCTGGACCTGGGAGAGGTTATAGCGATGGAGCAGTGCTTCTGGTGTTGGGGCGTCGAACTGGGTGAGGATGCGGTTTTCCTTCAGGTCGGCATACAGTCCCTGCTGAATGTGAACCGGTTCGACGTCCCTGTCTAACTCTTGGGTAAGCTGAGCGGCGAGGGTTTGTAGGTGGTGCTCGGCGGCAGCGGGAGACGACTGGCTGGCAGCGGCGAGGGCAAACACTCGCTGGCGCAGGTCCTGAGGTTCTAAGGGGCTGACGATCTCAAAGGTACTAAAGCTGCTGCGCAGAATATGGGCCAGACCGCGTTTGATGCGGTAGTCGGTATCTTCGCCTTCGAGTTCTTGGAGCTTTTGGTTGAGGCTACCCTGGGTATCGCCCACGGTGGCTTGGAATAGGGCGATTAGATTGGTTGCGATCGCAACCCACAACTCACTTAACGGCAGCTGTTTGGCATCAATCGAGTCACCCCATGGACGATGGATCAGTAGGTCAGAAGGAAGCATCCTCTTAAAATAGACGCTATATAGTTAGTTAAGACATGATTTAATTTTGAGTTTTGAATTAGGTCGGTCAGCGCTCCCTGGCACTTCGCTCGAGAGACAGCTGGCCCAGACCTGAACAACCAGTTCTAAACAACCCGACCGAACCAGACCCAAAACTCCCCATTCCATAACGCCTCCATTCCTCCCCCGCCTTGATCCAGTCAGAAACCCTAGACCTATTAGAATGGCCCCGTCTCTGTGAGCAGTGGTCCACCTTTGCCGCCACTAAGTTAGGGGCCCTTGCCGCCCGCCATGGGCGCATCCCCACCCACCAGCATGAGAGTGAGCGTCTGCTGGCGCAAACCCGCGAAGCCTATCAGCTAGAGGACACAGCTCCGCTTAACTTTCGCGGTGTCCAGGACATGGGCGACGCCATAGAACGAGCCCGACTGCAAAGTATTTTGTCTGGGGATGAACTGCTGGGTATCGCCACGACGCTGGCGGGGGCTCGGCAATTACGTCGCGCCATCGATGCCCAAGAGGAAGACGACTTTCCAGTTTTGCAATCGCTGGTGGCGCAGCTGCGCACCTACCCAGACCTGGAAAAAGAAATTCACCACTGCATCGACGATCGCGGCAAGGTCACCGACCGGGCCAATCCCAAGCTGGCCGGCATTCGTAAAGGGCTTAAAACTACCCACGATCAGCTCCATGCCAAACTACAGCGGATTATGCAGCGCCATGCCGGAGCCCTACAGGAAACGCTGATCACCCAGCGGGCCGGACGCTTTGTAATTCCGGTCAAAGCCCCCCAAAAAGACTCCGTTCCAGGCATTGTCCACGATGTGTCCACCAGCGGTGCCACCCTGTACATCGAACCCCAAAGCGTCATTGAATTTGTCATTCGCCTACGACAATTTGAACGCCAGGTAACCCGCGATGAGGAACTGGTGCGGCAGCGCCTTAGCGGTCAGGTCGCCGAAGTTAGCGAAGACCTGGAGCAGCTGATGGCCATTGTCACCACCCTGGACCTGGCCACGGCCCGCGCCCGCTATTCCCTGTGGCTAGAGGCAAACCCACCTCGATTTAGTGGCCCCAGCGAACGGACGGTGCTGCGACAGCTACGTCATCCCATCTTGGTTTGGCAACAGCGCCACGAAGAGGGGCCAACGGTGGTTCCCATTGACGTGACGATGCGGCCTGATATTCGTGTGGTGGCAATTACGGGTCCAAATACCGGGGGTAAAACCGTCACCCTCAAAACCCTGGGTCTGGCGGCGTTAATGGCCAAGGCCGGTCTATTCATACCCGCCCGAGAACCGGTGGAGTTGCCTTGGTTTGACCAGATACTGGCGGACATCGGGGATGAACAGTCCATTGAGCAAAGTCTGTCTACAGTTTCGGGGCATATTCGTCGTATTGGTCGGATTCTGACGGCCATTGGGGCGGGTGA
>CALBPH010000030.1 GCA_937899365.1 uncultured Leptolyngbya sp. | reverse complement strand
GTGCGGGTCAGGTACCCAACAACCGCATCTAAATTTTGCTGTGAAAGGCTTGTAGGCTGAGCTTTAGCGGCTTGGCCACCACTCAACCAAAGCCCTAGCAACAGGGTGGGCCATAAACGGTTCATGACCATCGGATTTGCCAAATTATTACCGGAAGACCCTTATTGTCAGCGGTATTGCCCCTTAAAGCTCAGGTGCGCAAGCGTTCGTCACATTACGTTCGCCACATTAGCTACGCACTATCGCTAGCTCACTGCTGAACTTAGGCAGCTTCGATGGCAAGCTCCATCAGATTAAAGTCTGAATGACCAGGCCGGGTGCCCAGATCCTGCCAGCCGTGACGCTTATAAAAACTAATAGCGGCCTGGTTAGTGGGGCTAACGGATAGCTGGGCACGGATCACACCCACTTCTTGAAATAGCTGCATGACATAGGCATGGAGCTGATCGCTGATCCCCTGCCCTCGCCGACTAGGGATCAAATAAAACAGATATACGTAGCCCAGCTTTTCTTGGCCCCGCAGCTCCGTTTCAATTTGACCGATAATTTCTTGCCCATCAAACACATGGACACAGCTTTCTGGACAGGCTGTAATGCGCTTGCGCAGCCACTTGAGATAGCCTTGGGCATGTTCACCACTCTCTAGGGCAAACCGCTTATCACCATCGTCAAAACTACATACGAATGCATCACGCCGAAAGTGAACACATAGTTCGGCATGAGCAGCAAGGTCAATAGAGCGAAAGACAAGGGTCATTCAGTGAAGTGTGCTCTAGTTCGTGATGGTGGTGCCAGATGGGACGCACCTGATTGATCGCAGCGCCTTGCAACCGTTAAGCAAGGCTGAGCAAGTTCAGGCTTTTATTCTAAGACTCTAAACGAATTCCTGTGGCTGTACAGCAGGCCGACCATAGCTTTAAATCTGAGGCAGGTAGGTCTGTCCGCACTTTGGTCATAATATCATCGGCCGCTTGTTGGGTTGCGGCCAAGGTAAAGACAGTGGGCCCCGAGCCAGACATCATAGTACCGAGTCCACCATGGCTGGCCATGCTGTTGCGCAGCTGCATCACTTTTTCGTGGGCAGGCAGCACCACCCGCTCTAGGTCATTGTAGAGATGGGAGCCGATAGCAGCACTATCCTTGTGGTTAATGGCCGTCACCATGGGGCCAGCATGGACGCGCTTTTGTCGTTCTTGCAAGGTGGCGGTATTAGAAATATCGGTATAGCGATCGCTAAAGTCAGCCCGATAGGCTTTGTAAGCCCAGGGAGTAGAGACGGAAATACTTTCGTATTTAGCCAGAACAACATATAAATCCGTCAAGCTAGGAATTGGATCTAAGACTTCGCCCCGACCAGTGGCAATGGCGGTGCCGCCGCGAATGCAAAACGGGATATCTGATCCCAGCTGGGCCGAGAGTTCTTCTAGCTCAATTTGGGTTAACCCAAGCTGCCACAGCAAATTGAGACCGACAAGCGTGGCGGCGGCATTGCCAGACCCTCCAGCCAACCCCGCCCCCACTGGAATATTTTTTTCGATGGTGATTTCAACACCGCGATTGGCTAGTTCTGGAAACTTGTCGGTGAGTAGGTCAACGGCTTTGAGGGCGAGGTTCGAGCTGTCGGTGGGCACCTGGGGATGATTACACTGCAGCCGACGTACCGGCATGGATGTTTTGGTCAGGGTGATGCGATCGCACAAATCGATACTCTGCATCACCATCGCCATTTCATGAAATCCATCGGACCGATGGCCAATGATTTCTAGATACAGGTTAATTTTTGCTGCCGACAGCAGCGTGTAACTCGTCATATGATCCCGGCACACTCAAGTCCAACATTTGCCAGGGAGATGATTCATCCCAGCGCTATTCACTATCCCATTACCTGTCACCCGTGCAACACATATTCAATATCAACGGCATCAATATCAACGACACAGGCGGCTAAAGACGCCGTGAAAAATAAGCCCCATTACTCACTGACTGGGGGGGCAGGTGGCATGTGCTCAGCCACCCGATTGCTGAGGGCAATCCAGTTTTCTACACTGAGCTGCTCTGGGCGCACCTGGGGGTTAATGGCCATGGACTCTAGCACAGCTGTCACCTGATCTCGCTCCACCAGGCTTTTTAGGTTGTTGCGCAGCATCTTTCTCTTTTGAGAAAACCCCTGTTTGACCAGGGTTTCTAACAATTTAGGGTTGGTGGTCTGTTGGGGGAAAGGGCGAGGCCGTAGGCGCACGACTGCCGACTCGACCTTGGGGGCAGGCTTAAAGGCCGAGGACGGAACGGGACAGATCAGCTGGCAGTCAGCCAAATATTGTACTCGCACGGACAACCCGTTAAAGGCTTTGGTGCCGGGTTGGGCATAGAGCCGCTCCGCTATTTCTTTTTGCACCATCAGCACAATTGACTCATAGGGTTGGGGATTAGGCTGACGAATCCGCCCCAGCAGCTTTTCTAGAATCGGGCCTGTGATGTAGTAAGGAATGTTGGCGACCACCTTATTCAGAGACTGAAAATTGGGATAGTCCGCTAAGGCCGCCGTCAAATCCACATCTAAAAAATCCCCTTCTATTAAATGTAATCGTTCCGATGCCTGGAACTGTTGACGCAGCTTCTGGACAAGATCCCGATCTACTTCCACCGCGACAACGGCCTGGGTAAAGGGCACGATACCTTTTGTAAGCACCCCTTGCCCTGGGCCAATCTCTAACACTCGATCGCCCATTGACAGCTCCGCCGCCGCCAGAATCTGATTTAAAATCTGGGGGTCGCGCAGCCAATGCTGGCCAAACCGTTTACGGGGACGGGGCATAGGAGAGGTTAGGGGAAAGGGACTCGTATTTTACCGTTTGGGGGTCCGGCGATCACAGGGGACATAAACGATGGGCGAACGATGGACGTCTGGCAATCCTAGCTTGGCGGTGTCCTAGTAAACTAAAGGCACCGGTTTGGATCTTGGTTATGGCTGACCCACTCAAGACATCTGCTCAGCAGGCAACTGAAAAAAAAGTGTCGCCCCTACGCTGCTTTAGCGGGGCCTTTATGGCAGGAACGCTATCGATTTTGGTGTATCGCATGATGATTGCGATCGCAACCACCTTTGCCAACAAACCAGTCACCTCTGATAATCCGACCGTGATCAACCTCTCCGCCGCTGTTCGCACCCTAGTGGTAGGCATGGTTGCCCTGGGTGCGGGGGTGTTTGGGATTGCCGCCCTGGGTCTGTTTTTACTTGGGGTGCAACTCATCATCAAAAAAATATCTGGCCAAGATGCGACGGTTTAGCCAGAGTTGAGTCAAAGCCGGTGGGTGAGCTGCCGACCAATGGCAAACGTGAGCAGCTTCATCGGCTGATGGGACCCACGTAGGACCGGACCCCGCAAATATTTGTTAAGCAACAAACGCCCTAACCCTTTGACGCGACCGTAGGCACGTTCTTTGAACACGTCACCGTAGGGTGGGGCAAAGGCTAGAGGACCATAGAGCACATCGGCCCGATGGGTAGTGCTGAGATGGTTTTGTCGATGTTCCGGGTTGGGAATGCCCCCGTGTTCGCCATAATTGCGCCAGGGGACATAGTTGTGAAAGTTGCGATCGCGTAAATAATAGTCAATGCCCGAATCCCAGGGGGTATAGGTTTCTGGACCGGGGTCAGCCTGCACCCGCTCAGCTAGCTCAATCAGTCGCCAGGCACTCTGTTGGGTGACCACATAGGCCACCATAGATGTTGAGTAGCCCTGGGCGTGGCCCTGGTCTGTAATGTTATAAATTTGCGCCGCACAGGTATAGAGCCAGGCGATTCCCAACTGGTCGTCCGTTGGATCATAGGGGGATGGCAGCTGGGCAAAGTTGGCCACCGGCACAAAGTCCGCTTCTACAATCAGCGTAGGTCGCTCCGATAACAGCGCCCGCTCCCAAGCTTTGCGGTGATTGAGCAAACACAGATAGCTCCGGGAATAGTGTTTATACTCTGAGCGATGGACCTGCCGTAGGACCTCGACATGGCAGCCAGCGGCCCTTAAAAAAGAGGCAAGCTGCTCCGTTTTCTCTTGGTAAGCAAGGATAAATGTCTGGCCAATACAGTCCACCAAGGATTTTGTCATTGTCCCTACGGCTATCTAAGTCCGAGTATATGGTGTTAGCCCCTTGTGCAGAAGCGGCTTTTAGGGTGCCAGCTGGTTGGGGTTGAGATTAAATAACGCTTTGACCGTCATCCCTGCATAGACCGCACCGCCCACAGCTCCTAACAGGATGTACCAGCTGATATGGGCATCTAGAAAATTATCCATGGCGTTGGACAGAATCCACGTCAGTAAAGCAGCGCTGAGCCAGCCTAAAGACCGGCCTACAGCATTAGCCGTCCACCAGTAACGTACATTTTGAGCCTGACTGGGCAGGCTGAAGATCTGGGCCACCCCCAGCACCATGCCGATCACCAACCCATAGCTGCTAATACCGAGCACGACCCCCACCATGCCATCGGGCTGAACCGCGTTGCTAATCGAGTAAGCCATAAACGTCAGTAGCCCAACGGCAAACAATCCAACCCATGAGCCAATGTAGCTACCCACAATATTGGCGAGAGTCCACTGCCAGAGTCTGAGTCGGGGCAGCTGACGTTGGATGACCCATGCCTGTAATGGACCCACGACAGCACCAATGATCAGTCCAGCAATGTACAGAGCCTCAAAATATTGATATGACAGGGTCGTTAAAAAGCTCAGGGGGGTTGCGATCGCAAAGCCCAAAACGTTGGCCCCAAACCACAGCCCGAGAAGTTCCTTAGACGACGAGTGCCGCCGCAAACCAGGACCAACGCCACCCGCCTCACGACTATTGTCTGAATTAACGTTTTCAGGCGACATACACATCACAGCTAAGAGAACTGTTAGGGATACAGGAAGCAACTATCGCGTTCCTAATCTAACAACAGTGCCTGGATATGCGTCCTTACGGCAGCTCCACCGATGTGGGTTTAGCAATATGGGGTAACCCCCAACCCAATTTTTCCCGCAGGACCTTAAAAAACTCGGGATCTTTTAGACGAACAAACTTGGCCGGAAACTTTGCTTGCTGTAAACACACCCGATCGCCAGGGGCAACATAACAGCCTGCGTTGCCATCCACCACCATCACCAGCGGATCTGGATTTGCTGAAGACACACTGACCATTTCAGCACTGGGAAATACTAACCCCCGGGCGGCTAACGAATGGGGACAAATGGGAATTAGCTGTAAAACCGATACGCCGGGGGTAATCACTGGGCCGCCAGCCGAAAGGGAATAGGCCGTAGACCCCGTCGGTGTGGAAATAATAATGCCGTCCGCCGCAATATCCACAGGGGCATGACGGCCAATCGTCACCTCAAAATGGCACATGCTGGTTAGGGGCTCACGGTTAAGCACCACCTCATTCAGACAGAGAGCCTCCCAAATGGTCTTGCCATCACGGACTAGATGGACCGCCACCATAATCCGCTCTTCAATCTGATAGTTACCAACCAATACCTGCTCTAGCACGTGGGGCAGCTGATTGAGGTAGGTCTCGGTCAAAAAACCCATGTGCCCTGTATTGACCGCCAACAGGGGAACACCCACCGGAGCCACCTGCCGAAAGGCCGATAGCACTGTGCCATCCCCCCCCAGCACGATGGCAAAATCCATGGCATCATCAAACGCGGCCGGAACCAAAGACTCAATTGGCGTTAGGGTTGTCTGTTTCTCCACATTGGCATAGCCCAGGAGCCCCCCCAACCCCGTTGCCGTCTCTACCTGACAACCATGTGCCTCAAGCTTAACCGTGAGTTCCTGACTAACTTGACACGCGACCGGTTTGACATCGTTGTATATGATGCCAACCTTTTTGCCAATCTTTTCAGGAGGGCTTTGTTGAGGGGGAACGTTTTTAGAAACCGAGGGCACGTTCAGTATCCGACTTGAGCTATATCCTTTAGGCTACCGTCTTTAGCTCTTTCTTGAACAGTCTGGTTCTGGGGACCCTCAATTTTTCTACGGTATTGGGGTAGCTCTCGGGCTAAGAGCTGGCTATCTTAAACTCTAAAGACCCCTTTGCATTATTTGACCTGTGACTGCTCAACGCTTACCCGAAACCACAGCCCATGTCCGCATTACCTACCACTCCTGGAGACAGGGCAAACTGGAAGGCGAAGTTAATGCCAACGAATTTGAGTGGCAGTTTCAATGGAAGTTTCGGGGTGGTCATCTGACGGTTGAACCGTCCCTGGGAAGAGCCTTAATTCAAGAACCCCTGGGGCGTTTTCTAGAACGGTTTGACTATCAGCTAGAACCGGGGGGGGATTATTCGTTTACGATCCGGGCCGAACTGTAGGATAGATAGTAAGCCCAATGCAGGGATCAGCACCGACCAGACTCTGCCTCTAACTACAGCTTTCCTATGGCAACGTTATCTTCAGCTCCATCGGCCACGACAACATTAAGTCCGGACTATCGTCTGTCGCTGTCAGTTCTATTCATTGGTATCTGCCTGACGTTTGTCCAAACTTGGGTCGGTTTATCGATCGCGCTGTTGGGTTTATTTTGGTGGTACAAACAACTATTATCCGCCTGACGTTTACTGGAACAGAGCTCCAGG
>CALBPH010000029.1 GCA_937899365.1 uncultured Leptolyngbya sp. | reverse complement strand
AGTAAATAATAAAATGAACTCAGAAAACTACTCAAGAAAAATTCAAATTCGCATTGAGTGACTGTGTCGCTCCACACATTAAACCGATGCTCTAAGAGGTGAGATACAAGCCTTTTAAAGTTACCTGCCGTGACTTTCATAAATGTGGCCGGTTGCTCCCAACCTTTTGCTGCTGCCGTCAATCGTAACTGGCATACACACAGCCCGCAGCCACGACTTAGGGCAATAAGATAATCTTTTTCAAGCCTCCTGGCAGGAATCATGTGTTCAACACACATTTTGGGCGCATACCAAATCTCCCAACCGGCCTTATACAGATATAACAAGGGTTCATAATCATCACCTTGCACCATAGACTTACCAGTCCGGCCACCTAATAACGGCTTCTCCGGAACATGTTCTAGCCATGCATGTCGACGCACAACCCAGGCAGCAGAAGGGGGCATACTTAAAAACTTGGGATTATAAAGATGGGGTGATGAGCCTCGATTTCTTAATGCCAGAAAAGATTGAATGCGCTCAAACCCCTCAGGAGGTGCAATCTCAAAACACCCTGAAATTTTGCCGCCATAGGCACCAGCACGAGGGTTGTCTAAACCAAACTGCTAAGCTACCGCACCCCGGTCGGAGGACGGCACCACATCATCATCAAGAAAGCCTACTAGCTCGCTTTGTGCTAACTGCATGGCTTTTTGTCGGGCAAAGGCCGCACCTTGCTGATCTTCGAAGGCATACACCAAGGAGCGTTCCCCTTGCCATCGAGATTGATAGTCTTTGATAACATCAGCCGTATTATCTGTGCTGTTGTTATCAACAACAATTACTTGCCAGACAAAGTTGTCAGGCGTAATCTGTGCCAGTAAGTTATCCAATAGTTCAGATAATCGACTAGCGCCATTATAAGTAGGGATAGCAACTGTAAAACTTAAAGTCATTTTTATAGTGAGAACTAGGACAAACGTTTATGTAGGAAATAGAGCATCTTGAGATATATCTGCTGATGTTTTGGAGTCAAGCATTGAGACTTCCATCATGGATAAATATTGATTGGCTGACTGCTCCAGTGAAAATGATTGAGCTCTCTCTTTGAGTTTTTGTGGATCATGGGTCGAGGTTGTCAACACAGCTTTCATAGCCTGGGACAACGCGTATGTATCTTTGACGGGAACGAGGGAACCATACTCGCCATTATCAAGCACTTCCGCTGGCCCATAGTCACAGTCGGTCGAAATGACCGGACAACCACAGGCTAACGCTTCAACTAGGACCACTCCAAACGTTTCCCATACCGAAGAGAGGACAAATACGGAAGAGCGGCTCATATAGGCGTAGGGATTATCCACAAACCCTGGCAGATCGACATCAGCCTCTATGTTCAGAGTTGTTATGAGGGCCTCAAGCTGCGCTCTCATGGGTCCATCACCTAAGATGACAAGGCGTGCGGGCATCTCTTTCATTAACAGGGCAAATGCCTGAAGTAGCGTTGTATAGTCTTTCTGAGCTGTTAATCGCCCAACGGCCAATATCACTGGAGGTTGACTAGGCTGGAACCAAGGATGCTCTAGCGCTTGCTGAGCTTTTTGGAACAACTGGCAATCGACAACAGGGTTATAGACCGCTTTGAGTTTATCGAGCTGGTAACCTTTAAGACCGATGGCTTGAGACAGCTCTTTTGCCATACCATGGGAGGGGGTGACAATATGGTCAGCATAGGGATAAAGAATCCGCGTCATGGCGGTCAAAATAGAAGTAAAGCGCTGACTAAGCTTATTCTCTCCCTCATGTTGCAGCGAACGCTCTAGCGGTAGCGTATGTTCTACTAATATTGTTGATACTTGGCTAAACGACAAAATCTTAGACAGCAGAGTAATGAGATTAACAAACGGAAGATTCGACAAAATAACATCTGGCTTTGAACGCCTGAGATATTGTGATAGTGCAATAGTCAGGTGATAAACGTACTTGAGACAGAGCTGAAAGGGTATCGCTAGGTTAATTAGCGAGATATTGTCGGGAACGCGATTAAGAAAGTCTCCCGCTTGATTTGACAGGACTAACTCAAGTTCAAGATTGGGATGCTCATTCAAAGCTTGCATCAGCTTTAGACACACAAACTGCATCCCACCTTCTTCTAGGTCGTGTAGAAGTAATGCCACTTTCTTAGATGAATTACTCATGGGGTTGGGAAGAGACTAGGGGAGACGGCTTAGACAGCTGATACCCTTGAGCATATTGAAGACCTAGAGCTTTTACCTGTTCCAGCGCAGCATATGTTTCTACACCTTTAGCAACGAGTTGAATATTCTTTTTCTGACTAACGTTCACCCATTCTGACAAGTATGCCTCTGAAATCTGAGGAGGGGCTATAGCTGTTTTACTCAACTTTAAGCAATCAATGGGCAGCTGATGAATATAAGTGGCTGCATCAACACTATGGGTAACTTCGTCAATAACAATCTGTGAGCCAAGACTTTTTAGCCATGCCAGAAAAGATTTTGCTTTTGTCAATGTGTTTATCACAAAGGATTCAGAAATTTCAAAAGCTAGGATTTCGGGACTGACCTGATTACGCTGGAGCTGTTCTTCTAAAAAATCCAGGAAACTAGGATCACAAATGCTAGCTTTGGAGAGATTGATTGAGTAAACGGCATTGCTTGCCGTTTTTCCTATGGTTTCACAGACTTGCTGAACAACTCGACGATCTAGGGTTCGCATGAGGCCATAGCGTTCTGCCGTAGGGAAAAAGGACATGGGAGAAACTGGTGGCTGATCTGGCAGAGCCTGACGCAAGCGTAGCAAGATTTCAAATTGAGGAATAACAACTTTATTAGAATCCGGCATTGCTAAAGTCCCTAGAAAAGCTACTTCTTGCTGATAAAGTTCTAGCTGACGATTTTCGAATGCATCTGTCAAACGCTTCAGCCAGCGCTGGCGTTCAGGTAGTTGAGAATTGTCTAGCCGATTTTGCCAAAAGTCTTGATAGGCTTTTCTCAGCAAAAACGTAGGACTCACAACAGTACTTGTCAGTAGCGATCGCTCACAGGCAGCGAGGGTATTTAGATTAGTCTGTCGGGGACCAGTTTTAAGATAATGGATTGCAAGCTTACGGAGATCATTAGCAATGTATGCAGGGACTTTGAAAAAACGCTGCCACTCTTTTGTGCCTAGCCAGCGAATATAAAACCGACTCAATCCCACACAGCGTAACAAGGTGACTAAATAATCTTGTTGGAGTCGCTGACCAGGAATTTGATGGGTAACAACCATATCGGAGTTATACCAGACTTCCCAACCTGCTTTTTGAATGTGGAGCATCGCTTCTAAATCTTCGCTGGCAAGACCAGCGGATTTTCCTTTGTGATTTAGAAACAATCGTTCTGGCACCGCATTTAGCCACGCAGTTCTACGCACAGCTAATCCCGCAGCCGGTGGAAGAATTTTAGATTTCGGACTGTAGAGATGTGGTTTGTTTCCACGTTCAACAATCGCTAAGAAGCAGGCAATATGCTCAAATCCTTCTGGCAAGACACCTTGAAAATCACCGTGAATTTGGCTGCCAAAAGCCCCTGCTTGCGGATAGGCTTGAGAAAAATGATGAACATTCCACAACCAGTCTTGTGCCGGAATATTGTCATCATCAAGAAAAGCAACAATATGACCATGGGCTTCCATAACCCCACGCTGTCTGGCAAAGGCAGCACCTTGTTCTGCAACAAAACAATAGCGCAGCGGGTACTTGGTAGGCCATGTCTGTTGATAGTTTTCAACTATATCGGCAGTGCGATCGCAACTATTATTGTCACAAACAATCACTTCCCATGTGATTACATCCATCCCTGACTGCTGCTTAAGCTGGTCAAGCACCTGAGGTACCCGATCGGCACCATTATAGGTAGGAATAACAACAGAAATATCCAAACAAGGCCGCTGAGGGACGACCAGGGATTCAGTCGCTTTATTCAGTTGATAATCAACGGTCATCATGTTTAGAAACCGAAGTTTTCTATATGGGATTGTAACAATAGCTCCAAAATTGACGTCTGAATTTCCAGACATCTGGAGCTTAGAGACAGAAGCGGTCTAACGCTCATCAAAGTCTGAACGCTGGTATGGAGCAGACTAGATTAACGACCTTGGCGCTGCTGTGATGTATGTAAAGTCATATTGACGTTCGTAAATTGAGAAATATCAACCCACAATATCCCCAAATTTATTACAACATATGGCTTAGCGGAAGGAAAGTTATACGCAAGCTTAGCGGAAGGAAAGTTATACGCAAGCAACGTTGGAGAACGTCCAAAGACGCAACGCATCACGAACCGGCCTTGGGCAATATGGCGTGAACCCCCATCCGAGATACTCTACTGCTCCACCCACTGTAGTTATGCAGCCACCTATTCAGTCCAAGCCCATGAGCCGGGAAAATACCCCTAGGCCTAAAACTTTTCGCCACTCAGAATAAAGGTCGGTGTGATGGGTTTCAAAACCTGGTTGGACCCAAGGGTTTCTAACCGACTCCCCCCCGTCTGGACCACCTCAATATTCCGCACCTGAAGTTCGGCAAAGCGCTCAGAGATAGCGTAGAGCGATTGAACGTTCCTAGCGGTCACCACCAACTGACCATGGAGAGCCAGCTTTTGCCAAGCCCCAGTCAAAAGGGGTTTTAGATCTCGTCCACCCCCAACCAAAATGGAATCGGGCACGTGGGACAGACTATCAAAGCAGTCCGGGGCATTACCCACAACCACATCCACATTGGTCACCCCAAACCGCTGACAGTTGCTTTTGATCAATGCTGCCACATCGCCATCTCGCTCCACGGCCACAATTGAGCCCTGGGGACAGAGCAGGGCCGCTTCGATGGCGATGGTGCCGGTACCGGCGCCAATATCCCACAGGACAGCTTTAGGGCCTAACCTCAGAGCACTTAACAGCACCAGACGCACCTCACGCTGGCTCATGGGAATACCGGGTAGCTGCTCAAATAGGCGGTCAGGAATACCCGGAGTAGCATAGGGCCAGAGAGGCTCCATGAAGATCTGCCTTATAACGCTTAGATAGCCTGAGGATAGCGCTGTTCTTGAAGCCTGGCTAGGGGATGGATAAAAGCGATAAATCAGGCTCAAACAGCCCCAGGCTGCAAAATTCTCAGGGTTTGGAATGTGGGGTCAGATAAACCACTCAGATGTGCACCAGCAGCTTGGGCCGTCCTTAAAGTTTGAATCACTGGCTCTGTAATCACTTCCCCTGGCATCAACTGGGGAATCCCCGGCGGATAAATACAAACCACATCAGCACTGAGACAACCAACAGCATCCTCAACAGCACAGATCACCGTTGGTGCAAAAAACGCACTGCGGGGGGATGCACCTGACACAGGCAACTCCAGACACACCTGTTGCCAGGGTGCACTACGCTCCGTGGCAGGCACCTGGATCAATTCCTGGGCCAGTCGCTCAATGTCATCGGCCGCATTC
>CALBPH010000028.1 GCA_937899365.1 uncultured Leptolyngbya sp. | reverse complement strand
TACTAATTGCACCTCAGCACAGCTTCACTACATACAGTGGTTAGACTAAGCTAAAGATCTACACACTGGGGCTGAGATCATTTAGACGCTCAGTATTTTCAATTACTTGAGGTGCTAGGCGTTCTGTCATTTGTAGCAGCCGCGCAATGGTTGCTTCGTTCTGGGCCTGACGCTCGATTAGGGTTGCGATCGCAGCCGTATTTGCCTCTTGCTGCTCGGCAATACGTTCTAATGTCGCTTGTAGCTCTTCACTCATAGCAATTGCCTGTCATAACCGACTGCCCATCAAGTATATAACCATCCTCTGAGGTTCTATCCTCCTGCAGCAATCTGTATGACAGCATCACAGCAACAAGGAAATTGTAAGTACAACTATTGGCAAAATTTGCTCAAATCCTTACCATGGCAACCGCCAACGGGTTCTTTGAGCTTCTTGTCGAACTAGACCTACGATCGCATCATTAACTTCCTCTTGGTCTTCACCACCAATGGTTCCAACCATACGTTCAAGTTCGGTAGCGGTTAGCGACTCGTTAACCATATAGGCTTCCTGCGCTGGCTGGGGCAATGAGCTTCGGTCGTTACGCTTTCCCCCGGTTTCTCGATAGAGTTCGTCTACGTCGCAATCAAATAGTTCTTGAGTCTGTGCGATCGCACTGTCACGATAAACATCGCCTGCGCCTCCATTGTCTTTGATGGCCCTGTTAAAGCGACGGTTAACAATGGCCCCATCAACCCGGTGACGCTTAGGTGTTAGCGCCTGCGAGTTACCCGATAGCTCCAACTGGGACGCCTGTTCCTCGTAATTGTTTTTCTCTCCCTTCCAGAAGTTCAATATACCCATTATTCCGTGCTTCCTGTTGTGCGTCAGCAGTGAAATCGGGCGATGTGAAAATCTGTTCAAGGCCTGCTTTTATGATGTCAAGCCCGTCTTCGTACATCAAAAACTCGTCCAGGATTTCGTTACGGTACTCGTAATCCCAACGGTCTTGGGTAAATTTGAACCCGTGAACGATAAGTGTCCAGGGGTCTAAAGTGCCTTTGTAATGCAACGTCGCCTCAAATCGGGCAAGAGCAGCTATCCAGGTTTTTTTATAGCGTCTATCTCCAAACAGCTTAACCTCTCTCACATAGTCATCTAATGACCCTGTGAGCTTGCCCTTAAAGCTATTGAGTTTGGACCAACTTTTCCAAACTCGTTTTTTAAGCTGCTGCATTTTCATGGGTTCACCTGTGTTTACGGACGTAAATACATCTGAACTATGGTAATGATACCGTTGCTAACTAGTGCTGTCTACTAGATGTTAAGCGACCTTTCAGAACATATACAGCCAGCCAATTTCACCCTGGTCTCTGCCTAGTTGCTGTCTACTGACTATCGCTAATGCTGTAGCCAGTCGCATTGCCAGTACTATCGTAATAAATGGCAACCCATCGATTTCCAGAAATACTGTAATAATCTGCACTCTCGCTTCGTTGCGCAGGAAAACCAAAGCGATCGCTGATGCTGGTGTAATTTTGAGGCCAGTTGAGATAACTGAGGGCTAGCAAATCAGCTTCGCCCATTGTTCCATCTAGGCCGTAGTCTTCAGCATTAGCATCTGGACTTGCTGGTAGTGAGGGGTCAAAACCAACTTTGGTGGCGTTGGCAGCACCACCTGTGCTTTCTATGGTGCAGGCACCCAATATGAGTAATCCTGCTAAAGGTAGATATATGAGGGGATTACGACTCATAAGACACCTCATGAGGGGCATCCCAAATATATCACATAGGGCCACTAGTGGACATAGTGGCCCTAAACGTAATTTAACCCTTAGGGGACAATTGGTAGGTATGTCCCCTGGAGTGTGGTGAGTGTGAGTAAGGAGCCAAAGGAAGAAATTGTAGAGCTAAAGCTACGAATTCCTCGAAGCTTACGCAGTGAGTTCAAATCTATTTGTGCTGCCAGGGATGAAAATATGAAAGATGTGCTGGTTGCTTATATGCGGAAATATATAGAGCAGCACAAGGCAGAAAAGAGTGAGTAAGTCAGTTCCTGGACATAGAACCTATTTAGGCGGGAGCTTGCATGAAAAACTTGGGTA
Source organism: uncultured Leptolyngbya sp. (assembly GCA_937899365.1). Lineage (GTDB taxonomy): Bacteria > Cyanobacteriota > Cyanobacteriia > Phormidesmidales > Phormidesmidaceae > Leptothoe. The sequence goes on along the minus strand of CALBPH010000028.1, from coordinate 2,117 downwards.
TGTTTTCTACTTGGAATTTTATGCAATCCGTTTGAAAACAAATGTTTCTAGAGCGCTCTACAACAAGTGGCCTCTATGGTCTAATATGAGCTGTCTTACAACGAATTGAGTTGCTTTAAGCTTGCCTACTATGAACAAAGGTGAATTGATTGATGCAGTAGCATCTTCTACTGAGCTACCTAAGAATGTCATCGATAATGTGGTATCAGCCACGATTGATACGGTGATGGAAACCGTTTCGGAAGGGGAGAAGGTAACTCTGATCGGCTTTGGTAGTTTTGAGCCACGGGATCGTAAGGCCCGAGATGGGCGTAATCCTAAAACGGGTGAGGTAATCAAAATTCCAGCGACGACTGTGCCTGCGTTTTCTGCTGGGAAGGCTTTCAAAGAACGGGTCAAGGATGCATAACGATCTAGGGATTTAACGATTCATTACTGGAGGTGTTCACCATGGGCACCTATCTTTCAAACTTAGTTCTAGCTAAATAGTTTTATTAGACAGCTAGAACAATCGATGAGTCGAAAGTATTGTCCGTTTAGTTTTTCCTGTGAGGCGATTACTCAAACACCGGGGTTATTGGCGGCTCAGTGTCCTAATTTAGCGGCTTGTTCAGAACTTGCTAAGTCAGATATAGAGAGTGAAACGGTTAATCTTCAGGTGGGTGATGAAGCAGAGACACAGCATTCGGTATTGATGTCGGCTAATTCGGCTGCCACACTGATGTTACGACAGCGGGGGAACCCTCAAGCCATGGATTCACTGGGCATTGTGTCACTGATGGAGACACTCCAGGAATCCATGGCTGAGTTGGAAGCCCAGTTAACTCAGTTAGAACCGGACAGCAAACAGTATATTGCTCCTGAGGGAACGGAAGTGCATGCCTATGCTGTTAAACGACCTTACGGTACGTATTGGTACAACAAACTGGCAGCACATAGGGAAATGTTTCATCCCCAGACACAGCAACGATTGGTGCGGCACATCCATTTGGGTAAAACGGACGAGCCACGTCATCGGGAAGCACAGGCGGGCATTGAGCGACGCAATCAGTTGGTCAAAACTCGGACACAGCTACTGACGGCGGCCAAGGCATTGGAAGAAGCGCTTTCGATCCTACAAAATCCACGTTCCTAAAACTCTGTTCAGCTATAGGACTATTTAGGAACATCTCTGATACTCTTGTACCAGTATGGCAGCACCCCATGGCTAAATCCGATCCACACCCCACAATTATTGAGTTCCAGGATTGGGTCGATCGGTTTCTTGAAGACCGAGAGGTAAGGCCCAGTACAAAAAAAACCTACACTCGTCAGCTGCGTCAATTTCAGCGATGGTTAACCGGAAAGGGATGGCCAGATGTCACCGAGCAGGATTTAACTCGCTACAAGACTCATCTAAAAACGACACCTAAGGCCAATTCATTAGAGGACACATTATCCCCAGCTAGTATCAACCAGGCACTGGCATCTATTCAGAGTTTTTTTAAGTGGCTTACGGCCAAACGACTTATTCAGTACAATCCTGCCTTGAGCCTTGAGAAAGTGACGGATGCGCCGAGCCAGGTGAAGGATTTGGAGGTATCCATCATCCAAACGTTGGAAGAGGTACTGCCGTTTCGGGGTGAACGCTATAACCGGGACCGGGCAATTTTTGAATTGTTAAAGCATGGGCTACGGGCGAATGAAGTGGCTGCTCGTGATGTGGGTGATTATGGCAATCATTCGATCACCATTCAAGGGGCTAAGTGGGGCAGTGATGGAATTGTGCCGTTATCGGCTCAGGCCTGCAGGGCATTGGATAGCTACCTGGGATGGTGTCTAAGTGAGGGATTTGATACGAGTGCTAATGCGCCTTTGTTTATTAGTCTTTCTAATCGGAATCGCGGACAGCGAATGGGCTACAAGGGTGTGTACAACTGCATCAAGGATTTGGCTGAGTTAGCGAAACTGGATACACAGATTCATCCTCACCAGCTGCGCCATACGTTTGGGACTCAGCTGATTCTGGAAGGCATGAATCCAGAATTTGTGAAGATCGGAAGAGCGTCGTGTATGGAAAATGTATAAATAAAGGAGGAAGCCATAAAAAAAAAAAAAATAAGTAGAGTAGAGGTGGG
>CALBPH010000027.1 GCA_937899365.1 uncultured Leptolyngbya sp. | reverse complement strand
AGAGCGAAACGTAAATAAATTAGCTGTCGCACCAAAGTGGCTATCCTTAATATAGTCCTCCTGAGGGAATCCCATGGGCAAACTGTCGTAAAGTTCAAAGGATCTGGGTTTTTTAGGAGCACGATAAAACAGCTCTATGTGACCCGCAACTAAACCAATATTGTGACGCTGGGTTAAGGTGGCAACTCCCTTTTCTAACCAGTCGGGTTGAGGGATACAGTCAGCATCCGTAAAGGCAATAATGCTTCCTTTAGCCAGACTTAACCCGGTATTTCGAGCGATATAGGACCCGGCTGTAGATTCGTGGGCCAATGTGACCAGCTCAAACTGGTTAGTAATTTGACTGACATCTTCTTCCGAATTATTGTCAACGACAATAATCTCATAGTGGTCTTTTGAATAGGTTTGCTTAGTCAGTGCTGTCAGACAAACCTGTAAAAAGTCATTGTCGTTATAGACCGGAATAATAACAGAAACCAAAGGGATTTGTTTTAGGTCTATAGTCATAGCAGTGGCTGGCAAGTTAAAATTTATACGGAGAAAACACAAGCTATCTAAACCCTGTTTATTCGACAGATAGTTGAGCTTTGTAATGTTCCTTTAAATAAAGCTTTAGCTCAGTTGTAGCTTTAGAAAATTTGAGAAACATATAAATAAAAATGACGCCTATTCTATCTTTTTTACCGTCAATTCCTTGCTCTTTTAGAAATTTGAATAAAAATCTTGCTGGCGGTTTGATGTCGTATATGACTTCTTGCAGCAGTTCTAAAATTGGTTTCTCAGACTTTTTATTAATATAAAAGCCACCTGTGTAAACTCGACGGAGCTTCTTGTTGAGTTCTTGGAAACTAGCTCGAGCCGGATGAGCAATTACGACATCAGTGGCATAAATTTGCTGAAAACCTGCCGCATAAACTCGCTCACCCCAATCACGATCCCCTCCAGACTTAAGAGCTGTGTTAAAAAGCCCAACAGTATCAAATATTTTTCGAGTCGTAAATACGTTAGCTGTTGCACCAAAGTGGCGTTCTTTGATATATGTTTCCTGTTGTAAGAAATATAGGCTGTCGTATAGCTCAGCAGAATTTGGTCTTTCTGGATCCTTAAAAGAGAACTTAATGCATCCAGCAACTAGACCACAGTCAGGGTTTTTCAGGATTTGGTCTACACCTTTTTCAATCCAGTTTAATGTTGGAGCACAGTCGGAGTCAGTAAAGCCAAGAATTTCTCCTTTGGCAATAGACAGTCCTTTATTACGAGCACTATAGGAACCAGAAATACCTTCAAAGGCATAGGTCGCTTGCGAAAACTTAGCAACTGAGGATTTGATATCGTCTGTTGAATTGTTATCAACAACGATAATCTCATAAGATTCTTTAGGATATGTCTGATTCTCTAAAATATCTAGGCATTTTTCTAATCGATCGCGGTCATTGTAGACCGGTATGATGATTGAGACAAAAGGACTAATATTGCTCATCGGTTTGATTCTAATAGAAAAGAGTGATTTGGTCGTCAATCCTGTAATTCGCTTTCATCGTGAAGATAAACGAGGTTTATGACTGCCCCTGAAGATAACTATGTTTATTGATGATTTCCGACTGATACAGGCTATGAATTCTGACGAATAAAGTCATAAAGCTCTACGTCACAACGACAAATATGATTAATCTTCTCTAAGTTAGCCTGAGAGATCTCACGACTAGATTTTGGGTTTTTTCTTTTATGGGGAATTCTGAGGTGTAGATTATATTTATCCTTACATTCAGTGACAAAGTCATCGAGCTTCTCTAGAAAACCAATGGTGTTGAACTTCAAGGCATTTTCCTTTGCTGTTTCTAATAACTCCTCGCTAGGAGCTGCAGCTATTTTGGGGTTGCCGGAAAAGTATTTGGTATACATGTATCCCCAAGACTTAGCACGCCCTGAGTCTAAGAACTCTGACAGTTCATCATTAATTCTGCAGTGTTCAGTTTCCTTATATTTGTTAAAAAAATAGTTGGAAATATAACGTTTGACAGGATGTCTGAGGACGGTAATGTATGCGTACTTGTCTTTAGTGTTTTCCCATATTTTTTGATTAAACCGAATGTGGCCACTGATGTATTTTGATCCTAAATGCATATGATATAGGAGCAAGCTTTCACGATAGCGAAAGCAGTCGTCATAGCTAAATTCTTTTTGGGAGTTATCGAAGAGAATTTTTGAAGCTTCGTAAGATTCAGACGCTTCAATTTTTACGTGTTCTCTACCGTAATGTTTTTGAAAGGCTGAATCAACAGATGTCCCCCCTGTTTTAGGGAGATGCATGAAGAATATAGAGGGCTTTTCAGGTTTAAATTTTAGTAGATTTATCTTTTTCATGATTTGCCTGTCACTAAAGGGGTTCGCAGTATAATGTATCAATGCAGTTGCCTAAATTTAGATGGCTAAGAAGATCTGCAAGGATTGATTAATATCAGCTTGCGAACTTTAATTTACTGATGATCCTGCCAAAGAAATCGTTGATATAACGCCAGTTGGTACGGAGTACAAACAGTGGAGAACTATAGCGAGTAGACACGAAGAGAAGCTTTAACCAGCGACCGTAAGATTTCTCTTCGTAATAATATCTGGCAAAGTCTGAATAAATTTCAGAATGAATTTGACGTTGTTTGACATTACCCAGCTTTTGTTTAGCTAGAGGATAGTATTTTTGCAATGCATCGAGACGATTTTTGATCCTGAGTTCGATGTTTTTAATAGTCATGGCTTGACCACTGTCATGTTTGCGTCTGATAACCGATGCTTGTTCTGTAAAGGCTGGTTCAAAGCCTTTTAGAATGGCGCGCGTGTAAAGATCGGTATCTTCTGCTAGCCTTATATTCTTGTCAAAGACACCGACTGCATCAAGGACATGTTTCGGAAAAATGACAGCAGATGGTGTAGATATAAAACTGCCTCCCGCTAATAGCTGATGTAATACTGATGAATATTGAAGTTTAGGTTTTTGGGACTTTTTGTATCTAATATCTTTAACGGTTTCCCAGATAAAAACATCACTGACCCCAAAGAATAATTGAGTGTCAGTGACGGTCTTGCTATTTAAGAGGCTCATTTGCGATCGCAAATGCCCCCTCTCCCAAAGGTCATCCGAATCTAAAAACGCAATAAATTTCCCCTTAGAAACAGCGATACCCTGGTTACGTGCAGCAGCAGCTCCAACATTCTCAGAGAGCGCAATCAGGTGGACATCTGGGTATTTTTCTCGAATAACCTGGGCAGTGCCATCTTGGGAGTTATCATCTATGACGATAATCTCAACCGTGCCGTCATAATCTTGAGCGTACAAACTTGCCAGAGCCTCCTCCAGCATCGCAATGCGGTTATAGGTAGGAATGATCACTGATACATCAGGGATCGGGGTACTCGACGCCGTCACTATGTTCATAACTAGAGATGATGTTGAATCTGCTGCAAAATCTGAGCTCTGTTATATCGTTTTGAAGCTACGGCATAAGCGTTGTTGCCAAGCTGTTGGCACAGCTGGTGGTTCTGAAGCAGTTCAATGCAGGCATCTGCAAAGGTTTGAGCATGGTCCCGCAAAAAGATGGCTTCTCCATCGACGAGATCCAGACCCTCCGCCCCAATGCGGGTGGACACAATGGGTTTACGATAGGCGGCGGCTTCAATCAGTTTGACCCGAGTACCACTACCCGACAAAATTGGGCAACAGACAACCCGAATCTTTTGATATAATTCATCAAGATTTTCAACAAATCCGGTAAATTTTACCCCTTGTGGTGGAGCTTGATAGCCTCGGATTTTATCCGGATTGGCTCCAGCAATGAGTAATCTGGCTTCTGGTATAGCTTTATGGATATGGGGCCATGCCTGCTCAATTAGGAATTCTGCTGCGGTGACGTTGGGCTGATAGGTGTACGAACCAATAAACAGCAAGGTAGGCTCAGCAGTCAGCGACTGAACCTTTGGGAGCGTAATAGCATTGGGAATGGTAACAACGCCCGGAAGCTTGAGCTGTTCGGCTAAATAGGTGCGGTCTTGCTCAGAACAAATATAGGTTTTCTTGGCCTGACGAATGGCCTTCAGTTCTGCGCGTTTAAGGCTAGGTAGGTATAAGGCATAACCACGGTCTTTTTTACGATAAGGAGCAGGCTGTTTCAGCTGACGAGCCAGGGAAATATGCTCAATGTCGTCTAGAT
>CALBPH010000026.1 GCA_937899365.1 uncultured Leptolyngbya sp. | reverse complement strand
GTAGTCGAGCCACCCACTCCTCATAGGAAGAGTCATCAATGGGATCTGTACCGTCATTATCGCGGGCGCGGATTATCCCCTGGATGGGGGGCATTTGACTAAGAAAGGCAACATCATTGTCAACGCTACCTAAAAAAGCACTAATTTCCTCCATACTTTCCTGGGATTCTCTTTGGACCAATCCCTTGGCGTTGCCTGACAGAGTGTTGCTAGCAGAAATTGTGCCCAAAAGACCAACGACTGATGCGGGGATCGTCGCGCTCAGTAAAATCAGCAACAAAAACTGCTGTCTAACTTTGAGACCTTTAAACTTATTTAGAACGTTGCCAGACATAGTTACTAACCTAGAAAGATGAAGATGGCTAAGGAAAAATAGAAAGATAATGGTCCCTAAGACAAAGCAAAGAAGTGCGCGCTCACGCCATACCTTGGGCTACCACAAAAAATAGTCAGCTTTGTCAGTTAAAGCCTTCTAATAAAGAATGATGCGATGTTGCTTGAAAATCCAATACGTTTACCCTGGAAGGCAACGCTAACAGCAACAGAAAATAGATGAAAATTGACGAATAAACTCAAAAAGCAATTTCAACCGTAGCTTACTCAGATTTGAATTTTAGCCCCAAGAACAAAAATATACAGTTTGAGTGCTTAATTTAATGATGACCTTGGTCCGATGACAAGATGTATAAAAACAACTACGTAATCTAATTTTTCTCTTTAAAGAATCTAGTAGAGCAGGAACCTGACAATATTGACCATCAAAATAGAGGATCTAAACGATGGAGAAAAAGCACCCGAAACCCATATAAATCAGCGATCTAACCATCAAGCGATCACGGGAAAATCTGTAATTGCTGATTGAGAGATGGTGATTAAACATCTCCTATAGTGTCGGTGTCCGATCTCAAATTTCAAGATTAAGTACAGTCATTTTCACCATGTCTTTATATAGAAGATAAATTGAATTAAGTTTGAACAAAAATAAGTACTTTCCCGGATCAGTGCTTGCACACTTTGAACTGACTGGGCAATGGGAATACCTGTACTGAGTTGTTTTCGATACCAAGTTTATGGCTATACCAATACGAAATTTGCTGTTGTCTCTTTTTGTTTAGAAATTAACCAGATATACCTATAGACTTATTATATTGAGTAATTCATATCTGTTCTTACCGCATACATTAAACATAAGGGCGTTGCTAAGCTGCGGGGTAATGTTATTGGCAAGGTATGTGTCATCCCTAACAGCTCAGAACCTTCTCTAACTCAGCAACGGCAGTTTTCGAGTTTAATGTCTCATTTTGACTTATATAGAGTCTTGCGGTCCTAACTCAGAAATCTTTCTGAAGAAAACTATTTTAACTACTACAGCAGATGGATATTAAAGAGCTGACCAAGCTATTAAAGCTGCCAAATACTCAGTTTGAGGGCCATTTGGTTCTAAATGATCATAAAACGATTTGGACCCTTCATTTTGTTCAGGGACGGCTCATCTATGCTGTAGATGGTTTACACCCCGTTCGACGCTGGAACCGTACTCTGAATGAGTATTTTCCAAAATTTCATTTAGATATTCAGCCGGCTCAAATTTCTGATCGTCAGCACTGGCAGTTATATCTGCTTGATCAAGGATTTAAACGACAGCAGCTGAGTTTAGTACGGGCTAAAGTCATGCTGCGTGCTGTTATTCAAGAATGCTTATTTGAGCTGAGCCAATGTGCCTATGCTACGTCCGATTGGCAGCAGGTTGAGTTACCAATCTCTCGTTTTTGTCGCACCATTGCGCTTTCCCCATGGGAAATCCAAATGACGATGAATAAAGTCAAGGATATGCAGCGAGAATGGAAGCGGCTAGGCATGGCGGGGGGGAATCCTACCCTCTCACCAACTTTAAAGAAACCGATCGATCCCCAACGGTTACAGGTTCCCCATCCCTATATTACGGGTAAGTATACGCTGTGGCATATTGCCTCGAAACTATCGAAACCCGTTGGCGAAATCACAAAATCTCTTCTACCCCTTGTTCAAGATGAGAGTTTAGAGTTAAAGACACTGCCCGATTTACCCCTAGCTGCCGTTCGGCTGTCAGCGACGTCCCCACCGGTGGTGCAGACAAACACGCAGACAAACCCGTCGGTGGTGGCGATGCCACAAAGCTTTAGGCCATCTCCGTCATCGTCTATTGCGGCCAAGCCTTACGAGTCAATTGGATCAAGGACTATTCCTGCAGCCTCACCAGCGCCTGGGGCAACCCCACCAAAACCTGAGGCGATATCACCCGGCAATGATAATCAACCCCTGATTGCCTGTATTGACGACAGTCCTGTCCTGGCCCACAGCCTTAAAAAAATCTTGGCCACGGGGGGCTATCGCACCCTAATTATTCAAGAACCGATGCAGGGGTTTTCCCAGTTGATTGAGCATCTGCCCAGTTTGATATTGCTGGATGTCATGCTTCCCAATGCGGACGGTTACAACATTTGTCGTTTTTTAAGGGATACGCCGGTCTTTAAAGATACGCCCATTATTATTCTGACGGGGCGCAGCAAGCCCGTAGACCGGGCTCGAGCCAGCATGGCAGGGGCAACGGAATTTTTGGTGAAGCCACCAGAGGCGAACGAACTCTTACAGATGATTCATAAACACCTGAGAAAGGATGAAAAATTGTCAGGCTAGGCCCATGGGACAGTTGAATCAGTACCAATATTATCAAAAGCCAAAGCTATGGGTAGAGCCGCTGTGTCAGCAACACTTTAAAGTATGCGGACTATAATGATTGGCATGTGAGTTGACCATAACGACGAGCCGTAACTGGGAGGGCAGTATGGCGTTAACTCAATGTTTTTCCTGTGGGGCTGAGACAGAAAATATCAACGGGGCGACCCATAAGTATCTTTTGTCTACATCGGGATGTTGGGCAAAGTATGGTGAGCTGCTTGCACGGGAGTATTCTGATTTTTCTTACATGGCCGTTCATGATTTAACCGTAGATGCCTACGCTGCTCAACATCCGGGGCAGCCTCGTTCCCAGACTATCAGCTCAATCAATGTGCACCTGTCTAGTTTGTATGCCTATTTCCATTTGAATTATGCCGTTAGTGAGCTTTCTCACATAAAGTCTAGGATTATCCGCTACAAAGATGAGTTTACTTGGTTAGAGCCGCCCAGCTATCTGGGACAGCTAACGGTGATGGATGTCCTAGATGCTGAAAATGCTGGACAACACTGTGACCTGGTTAAGGACTGGGCCGCGGATGTGTTTGACCAGTGGGAGGATTTTCACCCCATTGTGAAAAAGATACTTGAGAAAAGCCTAGGATAAGGATAGACGCCTCTTCTGCGACAATGAGATTTTTCAAAGGTAGAAAGTTAACAGTGGTGGCGCGATCGCAAAAATGACAGTCCTTTGATTGCGTCCCATTGGCATTGTCGCTTAACGCGTTTAGGCACTATGAACTGTCCTAACCAATGGGACCAACGTTATAGATGGTGAGCGACGGATATATTGATCAATTGCGAGTCAGGTTAGCTTTATAATTTAAGGTTTTTAGGGATATCTATTGTTTTAACTAACCTGACAGCGGCAATAGTGTTTAGAATACGCTGTATTTAACAATAAGGGTCTGAATACTTCAAATTCTCCCAGATTTCTTGAATTCTGTTCTTAGGCAATCGTTCGACTCAATTTTCCATAGATATTCTAGCTTTCTTCTAAAAAAACTTAGCTGAAATCTCAGATTTTTTAGCAAGTTGTGGGCTTCAGCCAGAGTGTCTATTGAATCATAAGGCGCGGACTCTAAAGGTTCAGACGATTCACTTTGGGAAAGAGTTTCATCACTGCTGATGGCATAGAGTATTTCTAGCTCAATGTGTTGTAGATCCGTTGAGGAAAACATCATTGGATATTCAGTGACTATAGTAAATTTAGGGTTAAATATAGGATTCATGATTACTTCCTGGCTAAGGAGTTTAACAGCCCTAATGGTGCAGTCATCCTAGACGGAAGCTATCCGGAAAAGTTCAATTTATTCAGATTTTAGAACAGGTTTATTCAGATTTTAAATACCCATTTGTTTAGATGTATTTCTATTGAACTAAGCATCATTAGTGTGCAGATGTGCTTATTGTTTTTTCGCAAAGGATGAATAGTATGGCGAAGTTTGCCATTGCTGATTTAGGGTATGAACCGATTGGGTAGATGGGCCATAGGACAACATCTTGTAGATAACATCATCTAGAGCTTTTGGCCATCATCACCGTTGTGAACTATGGATGCAAGGTTATGGTGTTCATGGCTGATACTCAATGGATAAATCTAACGCTTATCTGGAAAATGCTGTACTCAACTGATACTGATTTAGGGTTGTGTTTAGGGCATGAAACTCTGTGTTTTGGAGTGCTGCTACATACATTTTTGTCCAGCGATAGTAAAACCCTACTTGTTGGTTCAGTTTGGTGGTTACTTTCTCGCGTAGATTGCGGTGGGGATATTCGATTGTGTGATGGGTACGGAACCAGGGGGAATTGATGTCTAAAGCGGATTTTCCTTTTTTGATGCGTTCTTTTTCGATGACGTCTTTAAAGAAGGGGAAGGTATCTTCTCGCTTAAACTCGGTATTAAAATTAGAGATGGCGGCGGCTAAACCCATAACATTACCTTCACCATTGTAAATGTGATTCATTTGGAAGTAGTAGGCTAAAACTTTCCAATGGTGTAAGAACTGTTTTTCTAATCCCCGTTGTCGGCGAACCACAAACATGCACTCATGGAGCCAGATAACAGTCTTTAAATCTAGATTAAATTTCTCTCCTGCTGCTTCGATGAGTGGCAAGGCAGGGCGTACTTTGCTGTGCTTGTTATGTTTTAAGATGGAGCAGCCAAAGCGCCCTGTCAACCCGGGTGGATAGTCCATGTCCATTGGCACCGGGCCTAAAATTCTGACGTCTGAGTCTAAAAATATGCAGGTTTCAAAGGTTGCGATCGCAACCTCAATTACATGCAGTTTATCGTGATAGCCTAAAACGCTTTTGAGGTAATGCCTGTGGGCTAAAACATGGGGAAAATCGATAAACTCGTCGGGACGATCGGTCAGAACGATAAGGGGAATATCGGGGGCATACCGTTGAATGTCTGCGGCTAAAAGTTGAGCATGGGCGCGATAGCGACTGCCAACCGCAAGCGTACAAAAACAAAGACGTTTAGACACAAAACTGCCCTCTTTAGTAATCTGCGTGTGCCTATAATGCCCATGGGATTATGGCGCTCAACAGACTGATATCCGAAGGCTTTAGACCCAAATATCTTGTTGTGTTGGCAGCGGCCTAAGGCTATCACTTAACCCCTAACGATGAATGTTAGACGTTATGGCTAAGGTTGCGCTATCCTAGGCAAAACACCTCAGCCCATAGACTCATGAAGTAGCATTTCTGCCGTTGCTGATTTAGAGGATGAACCGATCGGTTAGACATGCCATTTGACCGTATCTTACAGACAAAACCATCCCGAGGATCAGCAACGCTGCATTTCTAAGTGGAACAGCAAATTTGATTATCTGCCATGCCGGTTTTGTCGGCAGAGAAAGAGCAGATTTTTGCTGTGTCATTGTTAGGGACACGTTAAGCCAGAGGCGCTTTAGGCCGTTGCTGATTGGGGTCAGCCCTCGTCCCTCAAATTTTTTACACCATTAATCCGGCTGCCCTGTTAGCCGCATTGCAGTTTGCTGCGCCCATAGCTGCAGCCAGCTAACGCTTTTAGGGATTATGTGTGGCCCGCCAACTATAGTTTGCAAGGAGTTAAGGGATGTCGAGCCAGCCTTACGTGATGGCTGAGAATTTAGGCTACGCCATAGAGCCTACACGCCAATTGTTTGACGGGATTTCCCTCAGTCTGGCGACGGCTGATCGGGTGGCCCTGGTGGGGAAGAATGGGGTGGGTAAATCTACGCTGCTAAAAATTTTAAGCGGGCAGAACCAGCCAAACCAGGGAGTTGTGTCCTCTCATGGTTCAACCTATTATCTGCCGCAGCTCAGCACCATTAGGGCGTCACTGCGGTCAGAATCTGTTTTTGACGTTCTCAGCGCCATCTCTAATGAATGGTGGGAGATTGAACAGATGCTGGAGACGACCTTTGGCACCACATTAGACCTATCTTTGCCCATACAGCATCTCAGTGGAGGAGAACTAACCCAGCTCTTTCTGGCTGTTGGGTTATCTCGCTCACCCGATTTTTTGTTTCTAGATGAACCGACAAATCATCTAGATTATAGGGCTCTTGAAGACCTCCGTCAGATGCTTTGCCAGTTTCAGGGAGCGTTTGTCATTGTCTCACACAAGCCTTCTTTCCTGGACCAGGTTGCTAAAACAACCTGGGAACTTACCCCTGGACGATTGCAGGTCTATGGGGGGAATTTCTCGTACTATCGAGGTCAAAAACAGCTTGAAGCAGCTGCAAGGGAGCGGGCCCATGAAACAGCGCGTAAGCAGCTTAAACGCGCTCAGGCAAACGCCTTAAGCGAGCAGAAACGGGCTGCCCAATCCCAGCGAAGCGGTCGTCAGAATGCAGGCAATATGCCCCGCATCGTGGCTGGGAATCTGCAGCGTCGGGCGGAGTCTGCGGCCGGAAAACTGAAGCTCAAGCATGACAAGGTGATGGCGGCGGCTAGTCAAAAAGTCACCGAGACAAAGGTAAGAACCCAGCGGGTAACCAGCATTCAGCTAAAAGAGAACGGAGTAAACAATAGGCGATTAATTGATATTCAGCATGCAGACCAATGGGTTGGGGAGCGATGGCTACTTAGGGATATTGAACTGTCTGTTGGCAGTTGCGATCGCATCACCATCACTGGCCTAAATGGCTCAGGCAAGTCCTGCCTCATCAAGGCGATTCTAGGGATTGAACCTGTCCGCCTGCAGGGCGATGTGTACCTGGCGGATATGAAAACGGTATACCTGGACCAGAGCTATGATCTGGTTGATCGCAGTCAGACTGTACTACAAAATCTGCAACGGGCAAATCCTACCCTCAACTATCAGCTATTGCGGCACCAGCTGGGTCATTTTCTCTTCTTTAATGACGATGTCCACAGAGTGGCATCGGCTCTAAGTGGTGGAGAGCTGGCACGGTTGGCCATGGCCATGGTTACGATTTCAGCAATCGATTTATTAATTTTAGACGAACCCACCAATAACTTAGACATTACAACCGTCGATCAGATGGTTCAAGCCCTGACTGATTATCACGGTGCCCTTTGGGTGGTTTCCCACGATCTAGACTTCCTCAGTCGGATCAATATCACCCACTCATGTCAGCTCAGTCACCAAACGCTGCAACCCACCGTTTATCTCCCCAGTGAGCAATCGCACTATCGCAGCGAGCTACTTAAAGAGTGCTGATCTAAACGCCCCTGTTCGCCAAGGGATTAAGAACTCTGAAGCATGACGCCCAGTTCTTCAAATTGCTCATTCTGATGCTCAATTTGGATAGAAAGGGCATCACACACAAGCTCGCACAGTTCGAAAATGAATGGATTTGAAATTTGATAGTAGGCACATACTCCCTGGGCCTGACGGGAGACAATACCTGCCTGGGCCAGCATTTTAAGATGTTTAGAGACGTTAGCCTGACCTAACCCGGTGGTCTCAATAATATCAGTCACGTTTTTAGGCCCTGCTTTGAGGGCACACACAATTTGTAGCCGACTAGCTTCAGATAGCACCTTAAAAAAACTTGCCATTAGCCCTAGTGCAGCAGGGGAAAGTTGGGCCACGCCGCAGTCGTCTAGCTGAGCTAACTTAGACTTGGTTTTCTTGGGAATGGCTGCTTTTCTAGGCATTAACGGCGACTCACATCAGTTATCTCATTATATGACTAAATAGTAGTCAATGATAAGTTTCTACGGTTACCCTGTCGTTGTTGATTCCACTGACAATTTTGTATCTGATGAATTTCTTGCTTAGTAAGGTGATGGTCTACATCATCTAATATATATAAGGCCTGGAAGATTCTAGGCTAATCAATGGATTATCTGAACTCCATAGAAAAACGCTCATACATATTACTATATGGTTATATTATGATTT
>CALBPH010000025.1 GCA_937899365.1 uncultured Leptolyngbya sp. | reverse complement strand
GGTGACAGCTGCGACCAAGGCCAAGGGGAATACATGCTGATGTCTGCCAGCCATAGATAATAGCTCTTTTTTAAACAACTACTCAGATTAAACCGCTTCTCCGTCCAGAGAGACTGATTTTTCTGGGAAAAGCCAGAGTTTCAACTCACCTTACCCAGGAGATTAAAAGAATTCTATGGGTTAGGGTACTCCTACAAACATTCAACAGACAATAAGGATGAACGCCTCGCTTTCTTTTGATATCCACTACACTCAACCCAAAGGAAAGCTATCTTCTTTACAGCCACCTCACGTTGTACCGTTGCTGATTTAGGAGATGAACCGATTTGTGAGATATGCAATGTACCGATACCTAGCAGATAAATTCATGCCGGGGAGCAGCAACGCCCACTTTATAGCAGCGCCAGACAACGGATCCAACTGACCATGAAGCTTGCTAATCGTTTTGAAATACTGGAAATTTTAGATCGGGGTGGCTACGGAATTACCTATCGCGCCGTCGATCACCACCAGCCGAGTAAGCCACCATGCGTTATCAAAGAACTCACCCATACCAGCCCTAAAATTCTAGACATGTTTCGGCAAGAGGCCAGCACCCTAGAGAAACTAGGAATGCACTCCCGCATCCCGAGGCTACTGGCTTATTTTGATGAGGGCAACAAGTTTTATATTGCGCAAGAATTGGTTCGAGGCCATAACCTCAGCCAAGAAATTCGAGCCGGGAAGCCCCTAGACGAAAGCTATGTCACCAAATTATTAAGGGATATCCTCACGGTTCTAGCCTTTGTCCATCAGCATCGGATGATCCATCGAGACATTAAGCCTGCCAACCTAATTCGACAAGCCAGCAACGGCGATATTTTTTTAATCGACTTTGGCGTAGTCAAGGCCCTGAGCAAGAGCGCAATCAGTCGCAATGGCCAAATGACAGCCACGGTCAACGTGGGCACCGTTGGTTACATTGCCCCAGAACAATCGCGGGGGAAGCTCTGCTATGCCAGCGATTTATATTCCGTCGGTATGGTGGCCATTGCGGCACTGATGGATGTCCCGCCCCAACGTTTAGACATTAATCCCCTGACCCAAAAAGTGCAATGGTCTAATCCAACCATTAGTCCAGCCCTTGAAACCTTTATCAACCGGCTAATAGCCCCCAATCCAAACCATCGTTACCCGACGGCAACAGACGCACTCAAGGCGCTTGAGAAAACCATTACAGGCATTCGAGTTGGGCAAGATAGCGCCCTACCCACCCATGTTGCCGCCAAAGGCAAACTACCCTCAGACACGACATCAGCCACCACCAAACCCGTTACCCTAATCCCACCCAAAATCATTTTAAAAGTGATGGGTTACATCACAGCAGCATTGGTAGTCATCGGGTTTGGAGTCAAAGGTTACCAGTGGACAGCTAGAACCCTGAGTGATCGTTGGGCTGCGGATAACGCAGCAGAAACAACGGTGGAGAACAAAGAAGCGAGCCCCAGGGACCTGGTTAATCTGGTCGACGATGGCAGCATCCAAAATCGACCAGAGGCGGTGGATGCTTTTTGGGGTATGGTTGCCGCCGCCAAGGATGAAGGAGTCGAGCTTTTACCGCTAGCGGGCTACATTTCCCTAGCCGATCAACGCAAGCAGCTAACCAGAGAAACCGATACAACAATAGGGCAGTGGCTCAAGCAGAGTGATTATCACACTGGCTATGCTGTGGCCATTGGCGATAAAAATGCCGATGAAAGCACGGACTGGGATCTAAGCTTTAAACAAACCGATGGCTACCGGTGGCTCAAGCGGTACGCCAAAAATTATGGGTTTGCGCTGTCGTATCCCCAAGGAAACCCGGCGGGCGAACAGGAACCCTGGCATTGGCACTATCGCGATGGCTTAAAATATTAGGCGTCGTTTTCAATGGATGCTTTCGACAATGGTGGAGAATTTAAGACCACTTTAAGAGACTATAGGAGAGAATCCTGCTGTGGCTGCGTAGTCAAATTAACGGCTCGCACACAACTCGAAAGCCAAAGGAATTACTACGACCGGTTTGGCTATTTTTATCACGGGATGCTGAACGCCAATAGGGCGAGTCGTTAAACCATGAGCCACCACGAATCACCTTAGAGGCCTGGGAGGATTTAGATCCCCGCTGATTGGCATCGGTGGGGGCACCGTTATAACTGTCGTGGTAATCGTCAGAACACCATTCACTCACATTACCGTGCATGTTATATAGGCCAAACTCATTGGGCCAGAAACTATCGACAGCAACTGGGGTATTGCGATAGTTCTCTTCAATATTTTCGGTAAAGGTAAAGTCTGCAAAAAAGTTAGCGATTTCTGTTGTTAGCTTCTCACCAAAGCTAAAGGGGGTAGTTGTCCCAGCGCGACACGCATATTCCCACTCGGCTTCACTGGGCAGCCGATAGGTGCGCCCCGTCAGCTCACTCAATTTTTGACAAAAGACATCGGCATCTTGCCAAGTGACCTGCTCTACGGGCAAATTAGCACCATCTTTACCGTCATCATCAGTAAAGTAGGATGGGTTTTCCCCCATGATTGCCTGATACTGTTTTTGGGTGATGGTGAAGGCTCCCATATAAAAACTAGGCACCTGAACTGAACGCTGAGGCCCTTCTTTCTCTTCCCGTTGGGGCTCGGTTGGGGGAGACCCCATGAGAAATTCGCCGGCCGGTATCTGCACCATGCGCAGGGGCAGCACCTTGCGCCCCCCTTGATTTAGATAGGGTTCATCAAAGTAGGCAATATTTGTGGAGGGTTCGGAGGCAATTTGGCCGGTCCCATCCACCCTT
>CALBPH010000024.1 GCA_937899365.1 uncultured Leptolyngbya sp. | reverse complement strand
TAACAACGAATGAGCTCACTCTGGGGAATGTAGTGAAATGACTGTTCAAAAATCAGAGAACCCACGGCAACATTCCGAACAACGCGCTGTTGTTGTTGCGCTTTTACCGTATCAATAGCCCCGTCTAAGATAGGATGATTTAACTTAGCCATGTGAATAGTGGGAAATTGGCTCACCGCAGCCGGATTTAGATAAATTAGCTCACCCGCTAGGGAGATCTCAATAATCGGATGGGAGAAAAGCTCAGGAACCGAGGCCAGCCGAGCCATCGTCGCACCGTCGTATTGTTTAGCTGACTCAGCAACAAGACCAGGATCAACGGGGGTGGCAATCAGAGTTTCCATATACTTGGCCGCTTCGGCACTACCTGACAACAGCCATTCCACATCCTCAGTCGCTGTGTGGTAGCGCATTTTGACATTGGCTCCAAAAACAATCTCATCGCCGTGGCGCAAATTGTGAGCGCTACAGCGCCGACCGTTGATAAATAAACCGTTGGTGCTGGGTTTTCCCTGCAAATTGCCATCAATGATGCGAAACCCATAGTCGTCTTCACCGGGGCGGGTTACCCGGAGTAAAATCGCATGCTGACGCGACACTTCCTGGGAGTGTAAAACAATAGAATTGCTAACATCGCGACCAATGGAGCCAGAATCAGCCTGCAGGCTGACGGCGCGTTTCCCCGCATCGTCTTCAATAATTAAAAGATGTTGCATACCGGTCACATGTCAACAGAAGTGGTCTAGCCAGCCCAAATCTGGTTAGACCAATATCAGCATTCCCTGTTCTTTGGACAAGCTCCCCGGCCCAGATTCCCCAGAGCCTGTCCGTATCTTAGAAAGAGCCAGGCATGATGCGGCCAGCCACCAGCCACTGCCATCGGGTATGGCGATGTCCAGCGTGCAAACATTCTGTAGCAAAAACTTGCCCCTCAAGAAGCTAGACCTACGGATAGCACTAAACTGAAAATCCTTACCCAGCATAGGTTTGACAATACGCCATTCTAAAATCACCCGTTGGATTACAAAACAGAGCGCAAGCAGCCTGATATATTAGTGTCTTCCTTATGTCCAATGGTTATGGGAGGTACCTCCACTGATAGTCTTTTTCTATACCTCTGATTGACGGTGGTGGCCCCATGTCTCCTGAAGATGCCATCGCACTTGTTGATAAACTCCTTTCACCGTATCGGTTAACGGCTATCCAAGAAGTCGTTTTTAGACGATGCTGGCAAGGATCGACCTACGCACAAATCGCGGCCAGCGAGGGCTACGATGCAGATTATGTACGGGTGACGGGCTCTCGTCTCTGGCAAAAAATTTCCCATTCCCTGGGGGAGCGCGTCACAAAAAAGAATATCCATGCTGTTTTACGGCAGCAGGCCTATCAGCTGCACCAGCCCACCACCCCAGAACCCTGGTGGCCCGGCGCAGACCAAGCAGATACCACCTTTCCCGGCAGCCCCTTACCCCTGGGCAGCCCCCTTTATATTGAACGCCCCCCGGTGGAAAACCAGGCCATGGGTGAGTTACTGAAGCCGGGGGCGTTACTCAGAATTCGCGCACCGGAGCGATGGGGCAAAACCTCCCTGGTTAACCGCCTGGTGGCCCAAGCTCAAAAACTAAACTTTAAGGTGGTCCGGCTCAATTTCCGTCAGGCCGATGGCGGTGTGTTGGCCAATTTTGATAAATTTTTACGTTGGTTTTGCGCCAACATTGCCCAGCAGCTAAAACTTACCGCCCAGCTAGATGATGTTTGGAACATTGATTTGGGTAGCAAGATCAGCTGCACTAACTACATGCAAAGCAGTGTTTTAAATCCTCTGCAACAGCCGCTGCTGCTGGTGATTGACGATCTCCAGGCGGTGTTTGAGCATCCGACCATGGCCCAGGAATTTTTACCCATGCTGCGGGTGTGGCATGAAGAAGCGAAAAACTTAACCGAATGGGGGTACCTCCGGTTACTGGTGGCCTATGCCACCGAAGCCTTTATTCCCCTCCAAATTCATCAGTCGCCGTTTAATGTGGGGTTGCCCCTGCGGCTACCGGCCTTTACCTTAGACCAAACTCAGCAGCTGGCTCAGCGCTATAGGGTGGCGTGGGATGACGGTTTGATATCCCTCCATACCTTGGTAGAAGGCCATCCCTATTTAATCCACCTGGCCCTTTATAATCTGAGCGTCCATAAGATGGACCTGGAACGTTTAATTGATGAGGCTCCTCAGCAGAGCGGAATTTATAGCGATCATCTGCGCAGCTACCTGGCTATTTTTGAAGCGGAGCCCAACCTGGCCCGTACGTTTTATCGAGTAATTGAGCAGGAATCGACCGCTGAACTAGAACCCATGGCCGCCTATCGGCTAGAAAGTATGGGGCTGGTCACCCTGGTGGGGAATACGGCAACGGCCAGCTGTAACTTGTATAGGCGCTACTTTGGTGGGCGCTTGGGTACTGACTAGGGGATGGGCTAGGAATCAATCCAAGCTGAGGTGACCACGCTGTCCGACAGGGGCGATGTTAACGGGCGCAGGGCTTGGACGTTGGCAAAGATGTCTTCGGCCGTGTAGGGAGAGCACAGGCAGGCGTCGGCGCTGCTATGGGTGCTGCCGCCATTGGCACAGACAATGATGGGCACGCTGCCCAGGACAGAGCTGTTCTTGATGCGATCGCAAATTATCTCGGCATCTCGCCATAGAGAAGACTCAATGATAATTAATTCAGGTGAAATAAAGCTGAGCAACGGCAGCAGGGCGTTCCCCTCATCCACCTGAAAAACAGACAACCCATGCCAGTGCAACAAATCAGCCAGTAGCGTTTGAGACTGACCAGTACTTCCAACAAGTGCAATAGCTTTCATAAACCTCGTCTCCTGTGATCCTTCAAATCGTCTGACAGTAATGATTGCAACATCAATACTGCGATATCAATACAGTGTTGGGAATAGGGCTGTAACGCCGATAAAAAAAAGAATCGAACAAGAGTAAAAACGACAACTGTTGAGCAAGGGTCCCTCTCGGCACCTTTGCTCAGCAACAACGATGATTAATATTGTTTTGTCCTTGACGGCAGCCTCAGATGCAACTGGCCCGCACGTCAACCAATATCGAATGAACTAACTCGCTATGAAAGCAATTTAAGGGAAAACACCGAAATTGTGTAAGGTGAAAAAAGTAATTTAAAAGAACATCCTAACGGTCTCACTAGATACTCCCACTACATAGCTGGCGATCCGCATCCGATAGATTATCCCCATTGGCCAGGTAATCGTCTAGCCACTGACAGCCGTCTTCCAGCAGCTGATCAAAGCTGCGACTGTCCTGCCAGTCCCATAGAATAATCCGGCGGTCATGGCCACTGGAAATTAAGGTTTGACCATCGGGACTAAAGGCAACGCCCCAGGTGGGGCCGCCGTGACCATACAGCGTGGTTACCAAGGTGCCGTCTTGTTGCCAAATACGTACAGTCCGATCGTAGCTGCTGGATGCCAATAGCTTACTATCTGGGCTAAAAACCACGCTGTGTACCCGGGCTCGATGCCCCCGTAGGGTAGCGAGGGGCAGCCCCTCGTCCGACCAAAGCTTGATCGTATGATCGGCACTGGCCGACGCAATCATCTGGCTGTCTGGGCTAATGGCCACGCCCCAAATCGGCCCACGATGACCGTGGATGCTCTTAAACATTTCTCCCCGCCGGTTCCAGAGCTTGATGGTGTGGTCCCAGCCTGCTGACACCAGATATTGCCCGTTGGGACTGTAGGCAATGCCATACACGCGATCTCGATGACCGCGCAGGGTACGTATCAGTTCCCCGTTAGGACGCCAAAGTTTAACGGTTTGGTCCCAGCTGGCCGATGCAATTTCCTCGCCATCGGGGCTAAAGGCCACTCCCCAAACGCGATCTCGATGCCCCTCCAGCGTTTGCAACAGGCCACCCTCAGACCGCCAAAGCTTAACGGTTTTATCCGAACTCGCCGAGGCTAGGGTTTGGCCATCCGGGCTAAAGGCCACCTGCCTAACCCGGTCGGTGTGGCCCCGCAGAACCGTCCGAAGCCGACCCTGCCAGGTCCAAAGTCGAATGGTTTTGTCCCAGCTCCCGGCGGCCACGGTCTGTTGATTCAGCGCCAGCCCCGTCACCGGTCCCTGATAGCCATGGAGGGTCTGGGGAATTTTATCTAAGCGCCACAGACGGACGGTGGCGTCATCACTGCTAGAGGCCAGCACACTACCATCGGGGCTAAAGTCAACGCTCCAGGTCCCAGCGTCGTGCCCCTTTAGGGTGGTCAATAGGGTACCGCTGCTAGTCCACAGCTTGACCGTGTTATCCCAACTAGTAGAAGCTAGCTGGCGACCATCGGGGCTAAATTTAACATTCCAGACCCGATCCTGGTGCCCTTCCAAGGTGATTACTTGGTTTGCATCGGTCCCCGTGCTGTCACCGCCAAGAGCATCCGGCTGCTGCCAGAGTTTAACGGTTTGATCATCACTCGTCGATGCCAAAATTTGGCCACTGGGGTTAAAGGCCAAGCCATAGACCGGAGCCTGATGTTCTTTAAACTCCTGTAACAACCGTCCGGTGGTGGCCTCCCAGAGTTTAATGGTGTGGTCTTCACTGGCGGTGGCCAACATCAGCCCGTTGGGACTAATGATTGCCTGGGTGACACTGGCCTCGTGGGCTTTAATATCTAGCAACAGATTACCGGTTCTATCCCAGAACTTTAGATGGCCATCCTCTCCACCGGTTACCAAGGTTTGGCTATCTAAGGAAATATCGACGGCATTGACCCGTCCGGCATGGCCTCGCAGGGTAACTGGGGGAGCCACCACAACCGGGATATCGTTGTCGTAACCCCTGGGCCAAATTTTGGCCGTGGCATCGGCACTGGCAGACACCAGATAATCACTGTCGGGGCTAAAGGCAACATCACACACGGCGTTGGTGTGACCGCTGAGGGTAGTAATCAGCTGTCCGTCGGCATGCCAAAGCTTTAGGGTATTGTCCCAGCTGGCTGAGGCTAGGTACTGACCGTCGGGGCTAAAGGTGACGCCATAGACCGGGGCTCGATGCCCGCGTAGCTGATTGGCTTCGGTAATGCTTTGGAGGGTGCGATGGAGCGTTTGCTCCACCTGTTGTTTAACGCTGGGCTGTGGCACCGGCAATCGCTCTAGCTGTTTGCCGGCCCTCACGGCTTCTAGCAGCGACAGCAGACGATTATCCTGATTAAAGAGCGCATCAGAATAGTAGCTAGTGGACAGCGCCTGATTATTTTGGCTAGCTTGTTGAGTCAGCATGGTCTGCCGCGACTGCCAGTAGGCCAACATGGCAATACTGGTAATACTGAGGAAGGCCGCCCCCATGCCAACGATTAAAAAGCGCTGCAATATTACATTGCGCTGTTGGGCCTCGAGCCGGGCTTCCAGTTCTTTTAGACGCTCGGATTCTAGGGACTGCTGTACTTCTTGGCGATCAACAGCACCACTATGGGCTAAAAATTTGTAGTCTAGATCGCTCAGTTGTTGATCTTTAGCCCAGTTCTGGGCTTCGACCAGGGACTGCCCCCGCAGCAGCCGTGAGCGATCTTTTTGGTCTGAATTAATCCAGGCTTCAAATGCTTGGGAATAGGGGCGTAACCGGGCTAAATGATAGTCGATCCAGTGGACATTAAAAATCTCTCGATAAAGCCGGTTGTGAATGTCTAACTGGCCGTTTTTTTTGATGACTAACCCCGAGAGTAACAGTTCTTCTCGGAGATGATTGTCTTCTAAGGTTAGGGACTGACCCAACAACAGTTTTTTGTAGCGCCCTAACAATCGACTAATCAGCTGGGGACGAGAGAGTAAACGATCTTGGATGATTCTTAGATGGGGAGGTTCATCCTGGGATTCCCAGTTTCTGATCAGTTGCGATCGCACCAGACCATCCACCCAAGGTTGCTCAACATACACATCTGTCCGCGCCGCCAAACGACTGACCACCAGCTGACATAGCTTCTGGGTTAAAAACGGCTGACCGTTGGTCCAGGTCAAAATGTAATCCAGGGTTTCAACCGGGTTGTTGACCGTTGGCGCCAACCAACGGCTCAGGGGCATGGCCTCTTCGAGGGTAAATCCGCTCAGTTCAATAGCTGTACCAATGTTAAAGGGCGTGCGATTAGGGTTTTGACAGAGGTCCGTGGGGGTGGCCACCCAAAACAAGGCAAAACTCAGACGGCGATACTGTGGATTATCCACCCGCTGGTTATAGCAGTAGCGAATCAGGGTAAACAGATCGTCAGCGGCAAACGGCAGGGCTAGCACACTGTCAATCTCATCAATAAAAATAACAATCCGTTCAGCCTCTATCTGCTTTAGCACCCTATCCTTCATAAACCGCTCCAGGCGATGTACCGCCGAGAGGCTATCGCCCTGGTGCCACCATTCCTGAAAGTTGCCCCCCAGCCGCAAGCTTCGCCACAGCTCCGCTGCAATCCCCATGTACCACTTTTCAGCTGTGACGTTGTCGCTGCCCAAGTTGGTTAAGTCAATGGCCGCACAGCACACACCATCCTGTTCAAGCCGATATTTTGTTCTTACCCGCAGACTCGATTTGCCAATTTGTCGGGTATTAAACACATAGCAAAACTCTCCCTGCTCCAAACTCTCATACAGCTGATCATCGGCCTGACGCTTGATATAGGTAGGGGCCTGGGCATGAAGGCTACCGCCCACTTGGTAGGAGGATATTGTTGTTGCGGTCATGGGGGGAGTGTCCTCTGGAGAAGCGGTCAGGGGGGCTTGTGGTCAGGGGGCTAGTCTAGAACCAGCTTAGCGACGGCAGGGGTGGCTTTTTGCTGACGAAACCTGACGGCTTGCTGGAGCAGCTGCCAGGCCTTGGGTGAGAAGACCGCCGGTAGACCAAAACCGAGGGCGGCGGGAAGCTGCTTTTGCTTGAGGGCAACGATCATCCAGTGCAGGCTGAGGTACTGGCGAATGGCCCGTAGCGTCGGCAGCTTACTTTGATGCTTTGGGCTGATGTGTTGATAAATGCGTTCCTTGATCAAAATATTAGTATC
Source organism: uncultured Leptolyngbya sp. (assembly GCA_937899365.1). Lineage (GTDB taxonomy): Bacteria > Cyanobacteriota > Cyanobacteriia > Phormidesmidales > Phormidesmidaceae > Leptothoe. The sequence continues at coordinate 2,760 of CALBPH010000024.1, read as the reverse complement.
TAGACGACGCTGCAGGGTGATTTTTTGATCATAACCACCGGGCCAAACGGTGCGATAGGTCAGACACTTATTGATAAATAGGGCATCGCCATAGTCCGCCACTCGAATCCAGGAGTCAATGTCGTCAAAGCCGGTCATGGTCAGATCCCAGCCGCCAGATTTGAGAAAGGCATCGCGCCGCACCGCCACCTGGATTGGGGTGCCAAAGGGGACCACCTCTAGAAACATGCCGTAGTGGATGTCGACCTGGGGGATATAAAATGCCTCACCTGGCCCCGTGGTGGGGGTGCGGCTGAGCTCCTGACCCTCACCGTCTACCTGGGCAGCCTGGCAGGAGCAAATCACTGCTTCAGGTCGCTGTTTGATCGCCCTGGCAATTTCTTCAATACAGGTGGGGGCTAAATAATCATCGTCATCCACCAGCTTAATCCAGGTGCCAGTGGCGCGCTCCACACCGGCATTGACGGCACCTGAGTGGTTGGCATTGGTGGGGTTGCGGTGGTACAGCACCTGGCTGCCCAAGCTTTCAACATAGGCCTGGGTCCCATCAGTCGAGGCATTGTCCACCACGATTACCTGGCAGGGCACGGTTTGGTCGAGGGCAGTTGCGATCGCACGTTTCAGCAGCTCCACCCGGTTATAGGTCGTAATCACAATGCTAAACGATGGCGCTTCTATATCCATGGTCCCTGGCCTCTTTGAACGCTCTCAGCTATTGTGCCAAATCCTAGTCTAAGTCTTTCAACTCAGCCCATTTTTTCTATTGCGTCTGTCAGCTCTGTCAGATTAGTTAGGACGATGGATATCCTTCAACGCCTTCAATGACAGCCGCTAACCTGACTTGCATTCGTCGACCGCCCCTGATTGCTAGAGCCAGAAACAAACTGCCCCCAGGTGGGCTCTCTAGAGCTAGCCGTCTCTCTATCAACCAGCGCCATGGGCTATAACGTTTTCAGCATTATTCTTGGCCTTGCCATCACCCTGGCAACGGTTTGTGGGTTGGCCAGTGACCTGTGGTGGCGGTTTGACCTATTAGATCACTTTCGGTGGCAATACTGTTGGATGTTGTTATGCCTTTTAGTAATTGGCCTATGGCAGCGGCAGCGGTGGAGCCTGGTCTGGCTGTTGCCCTTAACCCTTAACAGTGTCCTAATTTTTTCCCTGGCTTGGCCCCCCGGAATTTTTCAGCAGCCCGGTTCAACCGAGCCTAGTTTAACGATCCTCCATGCCAATATTGATCATAAGAATCTTCAGCCTAGCCAGGCAATTGAGTACGTTAATAACCAAGTTGCCGATATTGTTTTTTTGCAGGAAATTACACCGACGACACTGCCCCTGATTGTGGACCAGTTAAAAAACTATCGGTTGGTCGCCGCTGAACCCAAAACGAACTCCCATGGCAGCGCTATGTTTGTGCCATTAGACTCATCGTTAGAGATTATTCAAAAGCACATCGTTCAAGTACCCAACTATTCCCAACGTCCTCTACTAACTGTTGATGTACGACTGGGTAAAGCGGTCCTCAGTTTGATGAGCGTACACATTACCCGACCCGGCACTCCCAGGGCATCAAAATTTCAAGCTATTGAATTTCAATCTGTTGCCGACTGGGGACGCAGACAGATGGATGCGGGCAAATCGGTTGTGATTATTGGTGATTTCAATTCCACACCCTGGTCACAGCGCCTGCGAAAGATGCTGGTGCGGGGGGAGCTTAAAAATTCTCAACAGGGCTGGATATGGCAAATGACCTGGCCTGGCAATGTACCCATTTTGTTTCAAATTGCCATTGATCATTGTTTACACAGTCCCGATTTGATTACGCAGCAGCGCACAACAGGCCCCTATATTGGCTCCGATCATTTGCCACTGACGGTAACCCTTCACCAGCACTGACGATGCTCAGACTCCACCTCTAGAGCCAAATATTCGTCAGCAGTATAGGGTTTAGTTGGTGAAGTGGCGATGGTCATGACTAACAAACCAGCTCAAGTTGCTTTAATTCTGCCTCAGTTTTTGCATCTTTACAGATATTGCCCAAGACTATCCTGAAAAGGGGTGTACTATCCGTACGTTTAGTTGGTAGATGCACCCTGATGAATTCCTTGGCCCCACGGGCTAGGGAATTTTTTTTGCCTTTTTGATTGATTTTTCAGAACATCCTGAAAAAAGATGGTTTTGCCGTAGATAGGGTTGGTAGATGCACCCTGATTAAATCCTTAGTCCTTTGGACTAGGGATTTTTTTTGTCTTTCTGAAAGGGTTACTCTGTCGAACGTCGTGCTGTCGAGAGAAGATTACGCCATCAGGACTTTTTGGATGAAATTATCTCAAAAATTAGCAGCCCGAATTAGTACATTTCATATTTCAAAAACTGACAGGGAATAGCGCCATTGTAAATAGGAATTTTCCTGGCAGTTCTGAGGCCAATACACTTCGTTAATGCTTTGTTACCGCTCAAAATATAGGCAGTCCAGCCTTTGAAGCGCTGTTTGAGAATGTCGCCCATGAGTTTGTAAAACGGGGCGAGGTTTTCTGTATGGCCGAGACGCTCGCCATAGGGTGGGTTACAGATGAGGATACCGCTGTCGGCGGGGGCTTCGATGTCGGCAAAGTCAGTGTAGTTAAATTCGATGTACTCATCGACACCGCTGTTGTCGGCATTAGTACGGGCATTGGCGAGAATATCGAGGTCGCGATCGCAACCCACCACCGGCCCCCCCAGTTCGCTACGCTGCTGTTGCTTGGCTGCAGCGACCAC
>CALBPH010000023.1 GCA_937899365.1 uncultured Leptolyngbya sp. | reverse complement strand
GCGCATCCCACGGTTGACCCTGGAGACGCGCTAGTTCGGCGTCAATTAACTGGGCTTTTTGCAAAAAGTTTTCAGAACAGGTCTCTGCTCGCTGGACCAGCCAGGTGTGATGGTGTTCTAGCCGCTGTAGGGCATCGGGAGTTTCGGGCAGCTCCGCCTGCAGCAGTGCCCCTTAGAAATGGAACTCGGCCACTGAGACCACCCCCAGGATAAAATCCAGCATGGGAGCGGCCTGGTCCAGCATCCCCAGGGCCTTAGTCGGCTGACGGTTGAGATATAGGGTTAACCCCTGAAGGATATAGTAACGACACAGACCGCTGAGACTGTTGTTGCCATGACAGGTTTGAATATAGTCGGCAGCGGCGGGTGATAAGGTCGCTTGCTCGCGGCAACATAGTTGGTCAATGGTCAGCCGATATCCCTCTAATGCATCAATGGCCCACTGATTTTTAACCTGTCGACAAAACTGCATCGCTTCTTGTAATGCCGCCATTACCTCATTTAGGGGTTTACCTTGGAAAAACAGATTGGAGATCCGATAGCTGAGGGTATAGCCCACATATTGAAACTCTCCGGTTTCTAGCCCTGCGTCTACACGCGCCTGGTTGATGGTATCCGCTTCAGAGACGGGTCTAACCCAAGATTGGACAAAGTTACTCAAAATAAAACAGGCGCGGGAGATTTGGGTGCGATCGCCATACCGTTCACTCAGCCGCAACGATACTAAGGCCGACTCATACCCGGCCTCGTAGTCCCCCAGCACAGACCCCAACAACGTGCCATAGTTGGAATAGCCGTAACAAGATTGAGGCACATTGCCGTATTTCAAAAACAGATTGATCGACAGCACCACAATGACCTGCCACACTCGGCGGTCGTAGCGATAGGCAGCCGATCCCAGATTTGACAGCAGCTCTACAGCAAAAATCTTATCTGGTGCGGTGATGGTGGGCAGGTCTTCTAGGGAGGCCAGGGTGCGACCATCCAGGGCCTCGCACAGGTCAGCATATTCCCGTTGGAACGCCTCGTCTAAATTGGTCAGCGGTAGCGTCACCCCCAGAACGGCCAGGGCTGCTTTGCCCGCTTCTAAGGCGGCCTGGTAGTTGGTTTGGATGGTATTTTGCACAATGCGCAAACTGTATACCTCTGCCTGTTGCAGCGGAGATAAATTGTGTTGTAGCAAATGGTCAATGGTGGTCTGGGACGCGTCAAACTGGCCGAGCAGATATTGCACCTCGGCCCATTCTCGATGGAGAGAATACATTAAGCTGGCATCTCCATCCGCACCCTCTGCTAACAAATCGTCCAGATAGCTCACCCCTGTGGCTAAATACTGCTCCGCCGCCTGGTAGGCCGTTGCCTGTTTTGCTCGCTGTCCCGCTGCCAGATTTAACTGGGCCACCCTTAGCCACTGCGCTGGGGCCAGTTGGGCTCGGCCTAAATTTAAATGATCCACCACCTCAAACGGCATGTCCTGGGTGGGGGTGAACTGTTGCTGCAGGTGCTGGCCAATGCGTAAATGCAGGATCGACTTTTCGCCATGGCTGACCAGATCGTAGGCGGCCTGCTGTACCCGGTCATGGAGAAAGCGCAGCTCCTGGGTCTGGTTTGATGCCAGAATTAAATCCGATTGCAGGGCCGGTTCTAAGGTTTGTTGGATTGTGGCGGACTCCTGCTGCGTCACCTGACTGAGGGTTTCCACATCAAAGGTCGCGCCAATACAGGCAGCGATACATAGGAGCTGCTGTACGGCTGACGACAGCTTTTGCAGCTTGCTGGTCATTAGCACCACCACATTGTCGGTAATGTCCTGGGCCTGGATCTGGGCTAGATCCCACTGCCAGCAGCGCTGGGTTAACTCAAACCGAAGCAGCCCCTCAGCTTCTAGGGTTTTAAGAAACTCATTGACAAAGAATGGGTTGCCACCGGTCTTTTGTAACACCAGCTGGGCCAGGGGTTGCACCATCTGGCGATCGCGATAAAGGGTATCTGCCAACAGCTGACAGATATGGGTGAGCCCCAAGGGAGACAGCGTTAGGATGCTTGGGTTCATTCCTTCTAGCGTCCTGAGGGTGCGCATCAGCGGATGGGTGTCGTTGACCTCGTTGCTGCGATAGGCTCCAATCACTAGGAGGGCTTCTGGCTGGCTGTCGTCTAACAACAGCTGCAACAGTTTGAGACTAGCGGTATCGGCCCACTGC
>CALBPH010000022.1 GCA_937899365.1 uncultured Leptolyngbya sp. | reverse complement strand
ATAACTGATGTAAACGATAGCGTTCTGGTTCAATCCACTCATCGTAGCAACCAGGCAGCAGGTCCCCTTGATAAAGCTCTAACGCTTGCTTTAAGGCCTCGACTTTTTTGGCAGGCTGTTCAGATATCTGAGCCAACGTTGCTTCAAATTCATCCACATCACACCAGAACGAAGCCTGAGGCTGCCATTGAAGGGTTTGAGCAGTCACCAAAACAAACTGGTCCGCATCCGGCAAGAGCTGTCTGAATCGGTGCAGCTCCCTTCGCAGACTTGTTTTAGCTTTTTGATCCGTCGTGTCTGGCCAAAGGGCGCTGGCCACATGCCCCCTCGGTTTGGGGGTTTTCGTATATAAAATGAGATAGGCCAGCAGGGACTGGTATCTATCCGACTGCAACTTTTCAATGGGCTGACTGTCCATGGTCAATCGAAAATGGCCCAACAAATTGACACGAAGTTGTTTGGAAGTGCTCATTTCGCTATTTTCAGCCACCGTTAACCCTAGAAAGACAAGTCTACTTTAGTCTAGGCTGCTAGGTTAGATATACACATCAGTTTTCAACTTGCCACTAAAGTGTAGTGTTCTGAAGGAAAAAATAAGGCTTTCAGCCATTTTCTGCTCCCTGAAATATGGGTTTTGTAGGCCAATATTGTCATACTGAGAATTGCTGTATGGTTATAGGGTGTTTATCTAGAAAGTTTCTGGATAACTCCGACTGGGAGGTATTTATCCAGAAACTTTCTAGATAACTCATAGTTAGGCGGCTATCTCGAGAACGTTCATTATGGCAATGCGGTTGGCAACGGTACGCCAGGATTCCGAAGTGATCAGGTGATTGCTTGGCAGCCGTACATCGCCAATTCTCGTCTACAGACAATCTGGCAAGAGGTCATCGCCATTGCCGATGCCTAAAATGGCTTAGGCAATCGCTATCTAAACGAGTCGATTCTGAAAGGTGGGCTCCTTGAATGCCTCTGAAACAACTTGGATATTCGGATTCAATGAGTTGGTGGATGCGAATGACTTCTTTCAAGTGTTTTTGACTGGTGGGAATACAGCAACTGAGTAAGTGTGTGGCAAAAAATAAATCGGGCAAGCAAGTTACGAGAAGTGATGGGTTTTGTTAGCGATCTTAGGACGTAGATGAGCATTGAGAAAATTATTGACCAATTGGTTCCTAATTTGCTATTCTGATCTTAGTTGGGAAGCAACCCTTGTTTTTGTGATGGCTCGCTTACGAGAATTTGATACGGAAGTTGCGTTGGATGCTGCTATGCAAGCCTTCTGGCTGCGCGGCTATGAGGCAACGTCTCTGGCGGATTTGATGGCGGCCACGGGCCTTAAAAAAGGCAGTATCTACAAGGCCTTCAACGATAAGCACTCGTTGTTTATGTTGGCCTTGCGGCAGTACTTAGAGCAGATCAATGCTTTTAACCGGCAGTATTTGGAGGATGCCACTTCTCCTAAGGCTGGGCTTGCAGAGATGCTACATGCTGTCGTTTCACAGCGAGGGAATGATAAAGATCGGCGAGGATGCTTTATCGTAAATTCTCTGGTGGAATTAGCGCCCCATGATGAAGCAGTCAAAGCTCTTTTGGAGGGGCAATTAAGCTATATGCAAACGATGTTGACCCAGGCGATCGCAAAAGGACAATCCTCAGGGGAGTTTCGCACGGATATTCCTGCGAAGGATCTGAGCTTGATTGTGTTAAATTTGCTTCAGGGTTTGGTGACTCGCTCTAAGGGCTCTGTCTCTGTTGCTGTGCTTCAACAGCAAGTCGATACCCTGCTAAAGTTACTGACTTAAAGCTGGTTTGATGGCGATTTTTTTGCCTTTTAGTTGACCGATTAGTTCCTAATTTTACCATCATTTAATTTATCTCTTTCTTTTATCTCACCTACGATTGAGGACACAAACATGAGTAAAACAATGCCAAGCCAGCGCAGCCTCATTGCTGACCTTTGGGCGTCATTCTCTGCGTTACCAACTTGGGTAAAAATCTGGATGATGTTTCTGTTAATGCCTGCCAACATGGCCAGTTTATTTTTCCTGGATCAACCGATGGGAACATGGATTGCCATACTAGCCCTTGGTGGCATGTTGCCCAACCTTCCTGTTCTGGCGTACGAGCGTGGGTTTTCTAAACTCTTGGCCATACCCCATCTTATTTCTTGGACGTTGTTGGTTGGTCTGATCTTGTTGGCAAGACCGGAAGCCTCTGGAATCTACAAGGGATATATTTGGGTAGTTTTGGTGATCGATACTATCTCATTATTCTTCGACTATTCCGATGCTTTTAAGTGGATTACTGGTCAACGCAAGGTTGCTGGCCGGTAATTCTTGGACAAGTCCTTGTAGAGTGGATAAGCACTGCACACGGATAATTGACAATCGATGGTAACCTGCCATCGTCAGAACGCCATCGATTGTCAATGTGCCGGTGACTTAGAGCGCTATATGCTAAGAATTTTAGAGATTTTTAATTTTAATTGAGGGAAGCACCATGAGTATCAATGTAATTTTAGAACTACAAGCAAAAGAAGAATCAATTGATGAATTGAAAGCTACCTTAGAGAATATTCTTCCAGATACGCGTGGATTTGAAGGTTGTGTTAGTGTTCAAGTAACTGCTAATCAGGATGACCCACTTAATTTGGTGCTTCTTGAGGTCTGGGAAAGTAGAAAGAGCAATGAAAAATATCTTGGTTGGAGAACAGAAACAGGCGCATTAGAAGCACTCGGCGCGATGCTCTCTCAGCCACCAAGTATTCGATATTTCGATAATTTTGATATTTAACGCACATAACAAGTTGCTCAAGTATGCTCCGGCCTTAAAAAGTGTGGCTCCGCAGGACAGCCTACACTACGTTTCAATCGCCCCTTAGCAAGGCGTTATGTCGCGCAAGTATTTTTTAGGCAATGAGTCAAAATACTAACTCACATCAGGCAGTTCACTGGCGTTAACCGCCTCAATCAAGGCAATGAAGGAAGCTTCTATAAAAAAGAATAGAATTGGTTATGGGCTCCCATTAGCCAGCATTATTTGGATGCTCATCTTTGCTATATATGGAGGAGCCGCTGCCATCTGGTGGTTGATCACACCACACGGATTTCCTTTTAACCATCCTCGATTTTGGGCCAATTTTGGTTTTCCATTAATCACTTCTATTGTTGCATTGCTAGGCATCCTAGCGTTATTTCTAAGCAGAGTTGGCTTTGCCAAAGCAGTAGTTGTTTTTTTTCTAGGATTAACCTACTCCGCATTCATTTTATCTCTCATTCAATTTCCCATTAGCTTCGGGCCAAGCAATGGATTGCGATTTCTACTATTTATTCTAGTTATCAGTGGAGTTTCTCTTCTCCTCTTATTACTAACAGTTTGGTTTTTCTGGTTTCATCGTAAAAAAACTGTTCCGTATGTACTTGTTATTGTTGGGGCGGTAACATCTATGATGGCTGGTGTAGGCATTGTAAGAACACAACAAAGCCTACCTCCAGCTACAGTCCCGCTAAACGGAACAATACCTACTGCTTTCCGCAATCTATCTCAATCAGAGAGCCGATTTCAGCAGTTCATTTCATTCGAGAACGGAAACGAAATCTCGCCAGAGGATGCGGTGGTTCAAACTCAGTGTGGGAAATTAGGGCTCCAAATCTCACCGATTTTAACCTTTACGAGCCGATCGCCCGATCGATTTTGGACACTTTTTGCACCACCGACGTATCGTCTTGGTCCAAGACGATACCTAAGTGAGCATAAACTTACCGACAATCGGTTCTTACTAGGTTACATTGACGACGATAGATCATGGTTGGACGTACAGGGAGGAGGCCAAGAGCCGCTGAAAATTGAAAGCTATACCAACCTGCCTAACCCAATTTATTCCCATCTCAACAGCTATGCGAGTTTAATCATTGTAGGCGGGGAACAGCTGGAAATTTCCTTTTCGGCAGCTGGGGATGTTCCTGCTAAGTTTACGGAGGCTGGTTACCCATTTGGTAAACCTGCTCGTATGGCCTATCGCGATCGATCTGATCGCTTTTTGGTTGTCGAGGCTAGCAATGCTGAGAAGGGGCCATTCCGGACCATAGCGGATGGTCAGCTTAAACGTTCTGACACCTTGGATTTTACTTTATACAATAATAGTACTCCGCAATGCTTGATAACTTTGGAAGATTGGGCGGCACAAGCCAGCACACAGCTTTCTCCTACAGCCGGATGGGGATTCACGGAAAATGCAATTGGTTTTCAACTACTCCCTTCTGATCCAAATGAGTTAGCAACTGGATTTATCTATATTTCACTGGCCAACACGTCAACTGGTCGTGGATTTGACAGCGTCGGTCATACAGCCGGGCTGTATCGAAATCGGATGCAAGTCGAATCCCTCAAGACGGAATTAGATTGACATCTCTACAACTGCGATCGCCGCCTAACTATCCGGCTGCACCCGATGAAACGGTGGGGTCTGGTTAGAGTTTGAAAGCTAGCTGACACGGGTGAACCGGGTCGTTAGGTGGCTCCAATTTGTCTGTGAAGGTATAGTTGAAAAAACTTACAGGCAGAAGGCTCACCAAAATATTTATCGTCTAATCACCGGAGGCAGGGGAAATGCGAATACTGACATATTATGTAGCTTGCAGCGTTGATGGGTTTATTGCACATTCTGATGGCTCACACGACGGCTTTTCCCAAGACAGTGAATACTTTTCAGATTTATTTACATCTTTTCCCGAGACAGTTCCATCCCATCTGCGTGAGGTTATGGGCATTCATACAGAAAACAAATGGTTTGATACTGTTCTTATGGGTCGAAAAACCTACGAGATAGGATTGAAAGATGGCGTGACAAGCCCTTACTCCCATATGAAACAATATCTCTTTTCGCATAGTATTCAACAAAGTCCAGACGAAAGCGTTGAGCTTGTTTCAGAAAATGCTATCGAATTTGTCAGAGATCTAAAGAGTGGATCAGGCAAGGGGATTTGGCAAAGTGCTGGTCGGAGATAAGACAGTGATCATATTGCTAATCACTTAATCGATCAACTAATTCTCAAACTAAATCCTTTTTTGATAGGTTCGGGCATTCCACTTTTTTCTGAAGTGATTCAGCAAACGGCTTTGGAGCTTACCAACCGCAAGATTTACAACAACGGAGTTTTGTTGCTTTATTACAGGGTGAAGTAATCAGTTGCTTCGGTCGCCGTAACCTAACACTTCACGGCAGCAGACGTACAGAAGCTGTTTGTATATCTGTTAAAAACTATTGCCCGCTGCTGCATTTTGCCGTTCGCTCTCCTGTTTGATTGTTTGTAGATCAGCCCTTAGCCGTTTGCGTACGTCGACAAAACACCCGTTCTACAGCAATTTCTATCAAGCATCATGGCCGGCAGATCATTCTAATTGTGCAAGCTCACTGAAGGTAACAGCGTCTGCTAACTGATGAATTTGCTGTAAGTAGTCCCTATACTCAGGAGACTTTTTTCGAGTATAGTTGAGGTTCTTACACAGTCCGGTGAGGTGGGTAAAATAATCTCGGGCTGCTGGCTTATTTTCAAAC
>CALBPH010000021.1 GCA_937899365.1 uncultured Leptolyngbya sp. | reverse complement strand
AAAAGGGGCACCCTACGTTATAGTTTCCCCATTTGGAACAATAGTCCGGAACGAACCACCCAGACCATTGCCGAAGGTGTCGCCCTGGCGCTACATGACGACAAACGATTTAAGTCTGACACCGAGTCTCCTAAAGTGACCCTCACCGATGTGGCACTGCTCGATTTACCCGGCTATGACACGGCATTAAATACGGCAGCCCACGTTTGTGACGGTGTTATTCTAGCGCGGGAACTGGTGGCGGCTCCCCCTAATGTGGTTACCCCCACTGCTCTAGCCGAGACGGCGACAGCCATTGCCAATGACCATGGCCTCACCCTCAAAATATTAGAGCAGGCCGACTGTGAAGCGCTGGGTATGGGGGCCTATCTGGGTGTTTCCATGGCGTCGGATATGCCCCCCAAATTTATTCACCTTACCTACACCCCTGAGGGTGAGCCCAAACGCAAGCTAGCGTTAATTGGCAAAGGGCTTACCTTTGACTCCGGCGGTCTTAACATCAAGGCCGGGGCGGGCAGCATGATCGAACTCATGAAAATGGATATGGGAGGCGCAGCTGCGGTGCTGGGGGCTGCCAAGGCCATTGCCCAAATTAAACCCGATGTGGAAGTTCACTTCATTAGTGCGGCCGCTGAAAATATGATTAGCGGCCATGCCCTGCATCCTGGAGACATTTTGACCGCATCCAACGGTAAAACCATCGAGGTTAATAACACTGATGCTGAAGGTCGTTTAACCCTGGCCGCTGCCCTGGTCTATGCCGATAAGCTAGGGGTAGATGCCATGGTGGATCTGGCCACCCTCACCGGAGCCTGTATTGTGGCCCTGGGCAATGATCTCGCTGGTCTATTTAGCCCTGATGATGAGTTAGCCGGAAATCTATCCCAAGCGGCAGAAGCCGCTGGTGAGAAACTCTGGCGGATGCCCATGGAAGACAAGTATTTTGATTGGCTGAAATCAATTGTGGCGGATATGATAAATACAGGCCCTCGTCCCGGTGGGTCCATCACAGCGGCACTGTTTCTCAAGCAGTATGTGAAAAAGACGGCCTGGGCCCACTTAGACATTGCCGGACCTGTGTGGAGTGAAAAAGACAATGCGTACAACAACCCTGGTGCCACAGGGTATGGTGTACGCACATTGGTTCAATGGATTTTGGAGAGTGCTTAACTAACGCCCACTCGCCTGCGCCGGTTAGCAACTTCAAGCAGCTGACGCTGTGGGACTGCTTGGCTGTTGTCGCTTGACGTAGGATGTGCTGCTGCTAATACTTTTTTCCCTTCGCAGACCATTTCTTGACGGCAACTGGGACAATACCAAAACATTCTATTTTGGCTGATGTGACGCAGCAGCGTGTCTTCGCAGAGGCTGCACTGAGCGCCGTTTTTTGATGGTGAAATATTAATCAAGTTTTTCATAGGTCGTCGCATCCTATGGATGCGTCACTGACTGTCCCTACGATGCCCAGCCTTTTTAAAAATTGCTGTAACTTTGCATATATTTGTACAAAATTTTAAGATAAACGTTTCATAACATAACTGTGTGATGTAATAACTGCTGTTGTTTTAAGCAGTGCCCGTAGCAGCGTGCAATATGAAACGCATATTCGGCAGCTCAACGTGGCTGTGGCGCACTGATTGCCAGGTTGAGCCGATGATGCCCGCTCTGGCTGTTGAGCTGCTGAGCAAGCATCGGCCCCTGGGTGTCGTTACCAAGGCGTTTGTAGAGCTATTTAGCCGCCTAATTTAATAGCTCCCCAGTTTCCTGGAGCTGGTGGAGTCGTTGGTAAAGCCCCCCTTGGGTTAACAGCTCATCGTGGCTACCTATTTGGCTGATGCGTCCTTGGTCGAGTACTACGATCTGGTCTGCTTCTCGGACGGTGCTGAGACGGTGGGCAATGATGATCAGCGTGCGGGTTCCAAATAGGGAGCGCATCGCCACCTGAATCGCCCGCTCTGACTCATAGTCCAGACTGGAGGTGGCCTCATCAAACACCAGCACGTCCGGTTCCATCACCAAGGCCCGCGCAATGCCAATGCGCTGACGCTGGCCCCCCGATAGTCGTACACCCCGCTCACCCACCGTGGTCAGATAGCCATGGGGCATCTGCTTGATAAACTCATGGGCCTGGGCAATTTTGCAGGCGGCCTCCACCTGTTCCACCGTAGCTCTCGGACAGCCATAGAGCAGGTTTTCCATTAGCGTGCCGTTAAAAATATCCACCTCTTGATGCACAATCGCCAGTCGTTGCCGATAGCCCGTAATGTCTAAACGACGCAGGTCTTGACCATCGATTAAAATGGCCCCGCTTTGGGGCTCAAAATAACGGAATAATAGCTTAACCAGTGTGGACTTGCCGGATCCCGAACGCCCCACTAGGGCTACCGTCTGACAAGGCTGTACTAACAGCTCAATATCTTTGAGGACGGGCTTATCGGGGGTATAGCCAATGGTGAGCTGGCTAAAATGCACCTTGCCGGTAAATCGGTAGTCAGGCACATCGTCGGTAAGCTGCCCTGCGTCTGTACCCGCCGGTAAAGCGACAAACTCCTGAAACCTTGCCATGGCGCCATATCGACGCACAAACATTTCCGCCAGACTACAGATTGGATCCACCTCGGCATAGGCCATGCTAGACAGGGTGAGAATCGTCACGAAATGCCCTAGGGAGATACTTCCCTGGACCGTGGCCCACAGCGTTAGGGCAAGCACACCAAAGGTACAACTCTGTACGATGGTGCGTTGCCAGGTGCCCAGCTTTACATAGCCCAGATGGATCCGATAGTCGACCACCTTAAATTCTCGATCTAGCCGCTGTTGCTGTCGCTTTAGCTCGCGCATTTCTGTGGCAAATGCCTTGACTGTCTTGATGTTGGTGATAATCTCCGAGGTACGGCTCTCGGTATTCTCCATGTATTTGTCCAGTTTCTCTTCTTGCGCCGACAGTCGTTTGAGTCGCAACAGACTATAGCCAACAATGACCAAAAACGAACTGAGTACCACCAGAGCAATGGGCCAGTCTAAAAAGGCAATGACAACAAACACCCCAAACACCCGCACAATTTTAGGGATAAATTGTCCAACAATTTCTGGATAGGTCCAGGTGTAGTTAGCTAAGCCTTTGGCGACCCGGGCGGCAATTCGACCCGGGTTGTTTTCATCGTAAAATTCTAACGGTAGAGTCAAGATTTTCTCTAGGGAACGCCGGGCCTGATCTCGTCGGGCCCGCAGTGCCGTATCCCAGTTAAACCAGGGACCGATCCAGGGCTGGATTGGCGCACGTCCAACGGAGATAACCCCCACTAAACCTAACAAAACTAACAGTGAAAATGTTGGGGTGATGGGTTGTTGTAGCAATCGACCAAAAACAGCAATCAAGTTCTCGAGGGGCCGATCGAGGGGCTGTTGTGAGAGAACGTTGAGCAGCTGCCCAATGGCATAGGGTACAAACAGATCAATGATTTCGAACGTACCCATGGCAGCCGCATTAAACGCTGTTATCAGCCAATATTGTCGATAATATTGAAGGATTTTGAGTAGCTTGTCCATGGGATGCCTCCTGATGTCGTCCGCTGGACGACGGTCTTGTATTATGTTTAGGCTACAATCGTACTTCGCAAAAAAGAGATCGACAAGGTAGCCATGGCAATCGACGCATATGTCAATTGCGAGTCAGGATAGTGGATTGCTGTGTCCATAGCTGCTATTATCTGAAGCTATCAGGATTATGTATGTCTTAAACGATGGGCGCAGCTATGGTTTGGGTCTGCAGGGATATCCATGGTTCTGACTAACCTGACCGATGCAATAGAATCCATGGGAGTTAGGTCTGTTCTATTCTGACCCCTAACGCCTGATGTCTGCATCTGACTATTATTTTGTGAAGAAAACTAATGAAGGTTGGGACTTTCTTCGCTCAGACGTTTGAGCGCCAGGGTTTGGTCGGTTTGGATGGAAATTTGTAGGTCGGAAAGTTCCTGGAGCTGCTGTCCAATGGCCTCGGCTTTTTTCTGGGCGTTGCGGCGTTTGTAGAGTGCGGCGCGGGCCAAATCTTCTCGGCCTCGGCTAAGGGCGGCGTGGGCTACGTGTTTCCACTGATGGCTGTCGCTCTGGGCTTGTTTGTAGTCAGGGAGAAGGGTGCTGGTTGCGATCGCAATATTATTCAATGCCTTTGCAAATAAATCTAAAATTGCCTGGGGTGTTTCCTGCTGTGCCGCCTGTCGAGTCAACCCACTGGGTAGCTTGATCTGCTCTAACCTCAGCCCAAAATTATCCAGCTGCGGGCTGATGGTCTTGCCAATTTTGCACCAGTTGGCAAAATGTTCGCAGTTATTAAAAAACAGGTAGTAGCGCTGTTCCCCCAGCCGACTTTCAGCTCGGTTAAGCACCACATCGGGAATAAATGCCACCGACTGGGACAACGTATACACCGGGTTGCCTTGGGCAAAGGCCTCAAAGCTGGTGCGTGATACCGTTGCCGTTCCTACTTTGCGATAGTGAATAACGCTACCATCACCACAGTCAATCCCATGGTGCTGGTAGGGGATACCCATGACATCACGCATCACATAGACCTGATCGCCTCTGGCCATCTAGGCAAGCCCGTTATCCAGCGGGTCGGGGTTGGTTTTAGGGGGCATTGTATCTCGAATATCGGTTTTGATCACATCCAAATCCGTTCTTACGGGCTGGTCTGCGGCTGATGTTTGGCCAAACTGATGCTGCTTGCGACGGGCCAATAACTCTTTAATCGAGGCAGCCGACGACTTTTCTGGCTGCTCTATGGTGATCTGTAAGTTAGGGCCAGACCGCGCTAACCGGACCACCAGCCCATTTTCGGCAGTTACATTTTGTATCCGTTTGCCATCTAAATAGGTGCCGTTGGTGCCCAGACTTTGAATGGCCCAACCCGCTACTCCTTTATGAATTTCCAGATGATGTCGAGAAACAACGGCACTATAAAGGACTACATCATTATCCGTAGAGCGGCCAATCCGAATGACGTCTTGTTCCTCAAAGGTCCAGTGCTGGATGGGGTTTTTATTCTGCGGGTGGAGTAACGATAGGGTAATCACGTTAATACATCGAAGGGCAATCTAACAGGGATGGCAGCGCAGAAGTGACAATTAAACGGTCGATTGGTACCTCCATGGACCCCTATGCAAGTTGAAAAATAAAGCTCACTTTATCACCTTTTCCAAGGGCAACGCGATCTCCAGGTCGCAAGCGATGGCGGTTTCCTGCAGCGAGTGGCAAATTATTGACGTACGTACCATTGGAACTTCCGACATCCTCAATATAGTAGACATCGCCCTCAATACGGATATTTGCATGAACGCGAGACACAATTTCTGATTCAGGAAAACCAGAGACGTCTATATCGGGTGGAATGCGATCGTTGGGCTTACCAATATGTAACAAACTAAGCCCAATGGGTAACTCCATTGAGGTGTCAGTCTGCACATGGAGCAGCTTGGCTGTAAAACTCTGGAT
This sequence comes from uncultured Leptolyngbya sp., assembly GCA_937899365.1. GTDB lineage: Bacteria > Cyanobacteriota > Cyanobacteriia > Phormidesmidales > Phormidesmidaceae > Leptothoe. Next base: position 6,075 of record CALBPH010000021.1, on the reverse strand, counting down.
TTGGGTTTGGGGAACTACGACCGCCTCACTGACAACGGCCATCTCACCGATACCCATACCATTATTTACATCACCAGCCGCTGGCTGGGTAATGGGCGGTGCGCTGTAGATATCAACCGCTGTTGGAATATTGGCCGGTACGGGATCTGCGGGTAACGGTGGTGGTGGTCCGGTGGGGAGTGGCTCTGGGGGTACCAGGGGCTCAGGCTCAACCAGCTCTGACGGTTCACCGTAAAGCGGCGAGGCGGACATGGCTGGGGCTACGGGTTCAACCGTGGTACTAGGCAGCGGAGCGGGCGAATTGGTGTTGGCCGCGGTGGGCTGAGCGGTTTGGCTAGCTAGGCTATGTCCACACTGACCACAAAAACTAGCGTCTGCTTGCACATCTGCACCACAGTTGGAGCATTTGATAAGCGCTGGCAGGGGAGTGTAACAGGCTTCACATTGCGAAGCCGCTTCTGGATTTTGATGGTTGCAGTTTGGGCAAATAATCATAGCGGTCTGATTTACGCTAGCCATGTATAAACTACACGGTTTCGGCGATTTTCTGTCGATGCGTTGGTAGAAGTATAAGTAATCTTTGACTTTGTTCTGTATCCTTGCGTATCTGAGGGTTTGAAGAGACAGAGGGGCATCCCCCCTAATGGTTTATTCAACCCTAGGGGAGAGATATCCGAGGGGTTAATGAACTGTTCGTTCTACGGTAGTGGGTAACCCTTGGCTGGCGTCGGCATCCATTAACCACGTTAATTTACCCGCGGGGGCAATGAGCCTGGCCGGATAGGTGGCACTGTCGGCAGCGGGGGCAAACACCTGGGAGAGGGCGGTCTGTTTGTTAGCACCGGCCACTAGAAATAGGACATAGCGACCCTGGTTGATGAGGGGGCTAGTAAAGGTGATCCTGGGCTGACCATCTTTGTTGCCAACGGTGACCCAGCGATCAAACTCATTGAGTGCCAGGGTATGGGGAAATAGGGATGCGGTGTGGCCGTCATCGCCCATGCCCAGCAAAATGATGTCAAATTGGGGGATTTCTGATTCTGAAGCGGCTTGAAAGCTATCGGCCAGGCTTTGCTGGTACCGTTCGGCTGTGGTTTCGGGGGAGTCGGTGTCGGTGGGCACGACAAAAATGTTTTCCGGTGGGATGTCGACATGGTTAAGCCAAGCTTCACTGGCCATCTTGGCATTGCTGTCAGCGTGGGTGGCGGGGACATAGCGCTCATCTCCCCAGTAGACGTAGATCTTGTCCCAGGGCAGATCGGCTTGGGCAATGGCCTGGTAAAGCGGTTTGGGTGTACTGCCACCAGACAGGGCAAGGGTGCATCGTTCGCGGGTTGCGATCGCATCGCGGATCAGCTCAATCACCTGGACAGCCGCTGCGGCCACAAGGGCAGCCTTATCAGCAAATACATGGACCTGAGGGGCCGTTTTCTGTGAAGAGTTTGGGGCGACAGTCATAGATCAGAATCACCAAATATTGAAAAAGTCTGAGAACGGGTGGTCTAACCCCATCCCAGATCAATCTCGACCCTGTGATAAAACCACAGCCCCAGATATGAACCAGGTTGAGTGCCACCTGAACGCTAGCGCAGCTTATGGATACCCTTCGCTACTCTTAATAGACTTTGTATTATTTTGAGCGACTCAGCAGTGATTAACTTGGGGAGATTAACGTTGGATAAGCACCCCAGCTAGTTGGAGTAAAGGGTAGGTCGTGAATGGGACTTAATATTTCAGTTGTTCTGCCTTGCCTAAACGAAATTCGCCACGGCTATCTGCCCCGTATTTTAGATAACTTGGTCCTGCAGCCAGGGGAAAAACAGCTAATCATCGTCATGAGCCATAGCACAGACGGCACCTACGATGTGATTACCCAACACCCGGCTGCGGCTGCTTTCAAACTCATTGACACCGAGGCCACTAACCGAGCCCAGCGCTTGACCATTGGTATCCAGGCGAGTCAGGGAGATGTGGTGTTGCTGCACCATCCGGCCACCCTGTTACCCACGGATGCCCTCGCCCAAGTCCGGCAGGTGATGGCCGATGATGCCATTACCTGGGGTGGGTTTCGCCACAGCTTTGACATGGACCATTGGTTGCTGCGGTTTACCTCCTGGTACTCCACCACTCAGCGACCGCAGTTGAGTCGCATTCTCTATTTAGATCACTGTATCTTTGCTCGCCGAGAGGCCCTGCTCCACATTGGGGGGGTGCCCAATATGGATATTTTTGAAGACACCGCCCTCAGCCGTGCCCTGGGTCAGTTTGGGCCACCCCATGTGGTTCCCGGCACCATTGTCACCTCCGCTCGCCGCTTTAAAGAACGGGGCATCTATAAGCACGCTGCCCTCAATCAGCTGCTCAAGCTGATGTACCACGCCAAGCTCGATCCTAAAAAAATGAACTGGCTCTATGAAGGAAAAAGCCAAATTAACGTAAGCTACAACGAAAGTGAAAAGGATTAAATGTCCCGCACCTATAAAGCCACTGGCATCAACTTAAAAGCCGCTCCCATGGGTGAAACCGACCGGTTGATGACCATCCTTACCAAAGAATATGGACTCCTGCGGGCCATCGCTCCCGGTGCCCGCAAGCATAAGTCGCGCTTGGGTGGGCGCAGTGGGCTATTTGTGGTTAACGAGCTGATGCTGTCCAAGGGCAAGTCCCTCGACAAAATGATCCAGGCTGAAACGCAACAGTCATTTCCGGGGCTAAGTCGAGACTTAGCTCGGCTGACGGCGGGGCAGTATTTAGCGGAGTTAGTGCTGTGCGAGGCCAGTGAGCAACCCCAGGCGGAGCTGTTTGAACTGCTGGTGGCCCATTTAGAACGCCTGGAAAGTGCTTCGTCTAGTGCTGTGCTGGCCTGCTTAGCCCACGGTACGTTTCATATTTTGGCCCTGGCGGGGGTGGCCCCAGAGCTGCGTTACTGCTGTCTTAGCCGCACGCCGATTAAGCCTCAGCTGGGGGGAGGGGCCGATAATCCTTGGCAGGTGGGGTTTAGCATTCAAGCCGGTGGGGTCATTACCCTAGAGCAGCTAGAGCAGCTAGAAAATAACGCTGGCCCTGCCGACTATGAGGTCGGTCGTCGCAAACGGATTTATGGCTCGCTGACGACGACCATCGGCGCATCAGAATTAGCCTTATTACAACAATTAGGTCAAGCAGAGCTTGTTTTTACGCAAGCTAGTTCTTTACCATCTATAGGAGGGGGTGGTGCAGCTCCCCACAGTCTGTGGCGTCGTGTTGAACGTCTGTTGAGAAACTACGCCCAGTTTCATTTTGATCGACCCATTCGATCGGCTGCACTGATCGACAGCTGCTTTGCCTCATCTGCTTATGCTTCGTGAGTCTGACTCGAGTGAGTCTAAATTTTCTGAAGGGTCTGATCCTCAGTCAAATGGCCATAACCCTGGGATGACTGGCCCGTTGTCGGAGACGGCTAACGGCGCTGACTTAACGGAGCAACCTGCCGAGCCAGTCACTGGTTTTTGGCCAGTGTTGCAAAACCGTAATTTTCTTACCCTATGGGGTGGTCAGGTGTTTTCCCAGCTGGCCGATAAGGTTTATCTAGTATTGATGATTGCCATCATTGCCAGCCAATATGACGCGCCGGGGCAAACCATTAGTGGCTGGGTCTCAGCGGTAATGATTGCGTTTACAATTCCGGCGGTTTTATTTGGTTCCTTGGCGGGGGTATATGTGGATCGCTGGCTAAAGCAGCCGGTGCTGGTGCTGACCAATCTGCTGCGGGGCGCTTTGGTGATAGTGCTGCCCCTAGGGCTATGGCTCACCCATGACATGGGGGCAGTGGCGGGTATTCCTATTAGTTTCTGTCTGCTGTTGCTAATTACCTTTCTGGTATCCACCCTGACACAGTTTTTTGCCCCGGCAGAGCAGTCTGTGATTCCATTAATTTTGGAAGACCGGCATTTGCTATCGGCCAACTCCCTTTACACCACCACCATGATGGCGTCGGTGATTATTGGGTTTGCGGTGGGGGAGCCACTACTTGCGATCGCAGATAGCCTGCTTACCCCCCTTGATGGCGGTACCGGCATTGGTAAAGACATCCTGGTGGGGGTGAGCTATGGCCTGGCCGGGCTGATCCTGACCACAATGCGTACGGGGGAATCTACCAAAACCCTCACCCGAGATAGCCACGTGTGGGCCGACATCAAAGACGGTCTGCGCTACATTCAGCAGCGGCCCCCCATTCGTAATGCCATTATTCAGCTGGTGCTGCTGTTTTCGGTCTTTGCCGCCCTGGCGGTGTTGGCCGTGCGTCTGGCGGAGGTTATCCCGGCCCTAAAGCCTTCGCAATTTGGTGTACTACTTGCCTCGGGTGGCGTGGGTATGGGCCTGGGCGCAGCCGTGATCGGGCAGCTAGGGCATCGCGTTGCTAAGCGACACCTGAGCCTGTTGGGGTTGTTGGGTATGGGGGCTGCCCTGGGTGGGCTTTCCCTAACCATCCATAGCCTCTGGGGTAGCCTGGCCCTGATTGCCGTTCTGGGGATGTTTGCCGCCACCGTAGGGATTCCTATGCAAACCACGGTGCAAGAGCACACCCCCGAAGAGATGCGAGGCAAAGTCTTTGGTCTGCAAAACAATGTGGTTAACATCGCCTTGAGTTTGCCCTTAGCCCTGGCGGGCGTTGCCGAGTCCCTGGTGGGATTGCGGCCCGTGCTGCTGAGTCTGGCTGGTATCGTCGTCCTAGGCGGTCTGCTCACCCAAACCGTGTTTACGGTGCCCGCTGAAACGCCCTCTGCCCAATAAATCTAATTACCCCGCTAGCGACTCAATACCGAGTAACTCGTGAAATGCTGATAAAGTCATATAAAGCATTCGTACGGTTGCTTAAGTGGCATTAAGTTAGGTTGTTTGACTGGTTACTTAAGCAAACAAGGGTTCCTAACGGGCGTCTTGCCAAACGGTTTAACTCGTAAAGCCGTTCGTGTCTGCTTTGACTGTTTGCTTTTATAGCTTTGTGCACGTAGGTCACAACACCAGTGATCGCCAGAAGTTCTAAATAGCAACAGCTATGTGCGATGCAATTGACTGTTGGCATAACCTCTCCTTCGGAGATATGCATTCAACCAATTGTCATAAAAGCGCCCTTTTAATAAACGTCCGAATTTATAGCCCCCTTTAGATGCACATTGCATGGATTGGTAAAAAATCCCCGTTTTGTGGAAATGTCACCTACGGTCGAGAGATTACAAACGCTCTGCTAGAGCGTGGTTACCGGGTTACATTTCTGCACTTTGCGACGGATGAAGAATCATCAGACGATCACGTTGGCTACGAAGAGGTTTCCCTACCCTTCATTTTCAAATCCCAAATCCTTATCATTCCTAGCTTTAGCTCAGCCAGACGCTTGGCGGAGGTGCTAGCCGAACTCAAGCCAGATTTAGTCCATGCTTCGTTATCCCTGTCCCCTTTAGATTTTAAGCTGCCAGAAATTTGCCACGAGCTGGGAATTCCCCTGGTCGCCACATTCCATCCGGCCTTTGATCGCAAGCGTCGCAATCTCACCTCGGGGACTCAGCACTTTACCTACCAGCTGTATGCTCCACGATTGGCTAACTATGACCGGGTGATCGTATTCTCTCGAATTCAGCAGGAGCTGCTGGTCAAACTGGGGGTGCCTTCAGAGCGGGTTGCGGTCATTCCCAACGGGGTGGATGTGTATCGATATGCCCCAGGTCCGTCCCGCATTAAGAAAGAGTTTCGAGCTAACCAAATCTATGTCTATCAAGGGCGGCTGGCCATTGAGAAAAATGTGGAGTCGATGCTTAAGGGATGGAAACTGGCCAACATGGGCCCAGAAAATAAGCTGCTGATTGTCGGCAGTGGTCCCTTAGAAACGGCCCTAAAAACCGCCTATGGCAAAGATGATTCGGTGATATGGCTGGGGTTTGTTGCCGATGAGCGTCGCCGTATTGAGATTTTGCGAGGGGCCGATGCCTTTATTTTGCCGTCTTTGATTGAGGGGCTATCCCTGTCGTTGCTGGAGGCGATGGCCTGTGGCGCAGCCTGTATTGCCACGGACGCTGGGGCGGATGGAGAAGTGTTGGA
>CALBPH010000020.1 GCA_937899365.1 uncultured Leptolyngbya sp. | reverse complement strand
AGCTTATCGTAGCTTTAGGGTCTGACCTGAATCCAATCCTGCTTGGGCCGATTCGGCCTCGCGATGCTCTTCAAGCTTTAGCTTTTCCCCATTTACATGGGCCCAGGCACCCTCTAGCTCAGAGTTCTTGCGTTCATAATCTTGCCTTTGCTCATCCAGCGCAGTGCGAAATGTTGCCAGTTCTGCCTTCTGTTCTTCTAGCTGAGTCAGTTCGTCCGCCGCTTGTTTTACCTCATCTTCACGGGTATCTAGCTCCAGCTCCCGCTGATTAAGCGCCTGACTTTGATACGTTAAGGATTCTTTCCACTGCTCAATTTCATCTTCCTGGGTTTTAAATTTTTTGTTGAGGCTGGAGAAATTTTGCAGAATGCTTGCTAACTGACGTCCTGCCTCGTAGTGACGTTGTACCTGACGACCGTTAGATAGTTCAATCAACACCAGAGAACCCGCGCCATAACTGGCATCATCTGGTGCGGGGAGCAATTCATCCCCCGATACGGTACTCCAGTTTTGCTCTGAGCGCTCACATGCCAAGAGTTTGAACTCAGCTCGGCTGCCGCCCATAAAACCACTTTTTTTCTGAACTTCGGCCAAATAACGCACGCTGGCATCCCCTTCGTCTATACAAATAGCGATCAGTGATAGCTACTTACCTACACAATGTCTACGTCTCGTTCAGCTAGTAATATAGAAGCCCAAGGCAACGCCTAGGGAACTTTATCTATCAAAATATTGCAGCAAAATCAATAGCTTAGGCAGTATTTAGTGAGTCGAAATTGCACTTAGTCAGGTTAAACATTGCACTTAGTGTATCCGCCTCAAGTAGAAAACTCTAAAACTCTATCTATAAAAATGCCCTAATGGCTTGGTAAGTAAATTAATGTGCCTGTGACTTTATCTCTATATGTACATTTCTACGTGCGCATGCGGGTACTCAACCGTCTCTAAATACATGCCATTAACATAAAAAATGTTGCTTTATAAACACCAGCTAAACCCCTCAGCTCTAAGAGGCACCCATACAGAATCTGTATAGCTACACTTAAATGCTAATAATTGTAGCTAATGCCGTGTATTAATGTGGCCAACCTAGTTACCAAGTGCCAATTGTGATTGCCCCATGGGATCAAAAGAAGCATCATTAGGATCCACTGCTGCAGCACACCTTTATTTTCTCAGGACAAATTCAGGCACATCCTAGGGCAAAATCTATGCAGGGCCAGTTAAGTGAGCTGGATATTCACAGTATTTTTCAACTGATTGATATCGGTCAGCAAACAGGAGAGCTTTACATCGAATCCTTCGATCAAAAGGCCCCACCCAACTCATGGCTAATGTTCTTTGCTAATGGCGGTATCCTCTATGCCGGACGCACTGGCGAGCAACTTGAGCGGCTGCAGGATATTTTGCACCCTCTAAATCTATCTATTAATTGGGCTGATGCCGCCCTATCTGATCTAGCACCGCTGCGCCCTCCTGAATATGGAGCCCTCTGGTGGCTGTTAGAGCACAACTATCTCACCACACAGCAGGCCCGCTCTATCCTCTGTCGTCTCATCGAAGAAACCCTGTTTGAAGTTATTAGTCTGCACCAAGGACGATTTTCCTTCCGCTTTCGCGCTTCCCTGAGTCCTCAGCTAACTGACTTTAGTATTCCCCCTCTGGTAAAACGAGTTGTTCGACAGTTGCAAGGTTGGTTACAGCTGCATCCCCATTTCAGTTCATTTTATGACTGTCCCCTGCTCACAGATGCCCATCAGTTAGACGCCGCGTCTAGCCTCCCGCCACTCTTATCCATGGCTAATGGCAAGACTCCCATTATCCGCATCTCACGGCACCTTAATCGCACTATCTTTAGCGTTGCCCATGGACTTTATCCCTACATCCAGCAGGGACAGCTCCAACTGCTACATCGTTCAACGCCAGCTACAAACCACCAATCATCTAGGGATCCAATCATTAGCACCGTTCCCCGCATCGTCTGTATTGATGACACCCTAGCCGTACGACAGGCCATAGAAATGATGCTGGATACCTATGGCTATGAAGTTACTTCCATTGCAAACCCTGTCAAAGCCTTGAGCTTACTATTTAGTCTCAAGCCAGATCTAATCCTCTGTGATGTGGCCATGCCTGAGCTAGAAGGCCATCAGCTATGCGCCATGTTGAGACAGGCTCCCTGCTTTCAGGCAGTGCCTATCGTCATGCTGACGGGAAAAGATAGTTTTGTTGATCGTGTGAAAGCGAATATGGTGGGAGCCACTGACTACCTCACCAAACCCTTTGGCGAACCTGAACTCTTGGCGTTGGTAGAAAAATATGTAGGTCGGGGCAACCCCAAACGTCTTGCCCCTGGAACCTTGCTTGAGCAAGAAATATCAGCCACACTGAATCCGGAGAGTTGGAGCAGTTCGTAACCGTCTCAGGGGTAAATCTGTCGAGTGTTATGGCCCAATCTGAGCTATTTATATGAACGTTATAAGCTCCTCCTAAGCGCTGCATGATCAAAAGAATTTTGATAAAAGTTTAATAAATTTGATGTGGGCGGGTATTTTATTAGGCACAAGCGGTAGGGTGTGCATTATTAACCTATGCACGGTCAACCAATCGCTGCTTGGCCAAACAATGGTCACAATCAACTGGGCATGCTACTCAACTTAAATAGTTATTTCCCCCTAGAGGGGCATAATGAGTTGAATCAAGATATGAACCGGTCTTAAACGGCGAAATTCAGGTTATGAGTACGGTTTTAGTGGTGGAAGACAGTGTTGCTCAGCGAGAAATGATTATTGACCTATTAAAGGGTAATGGTCTTAAAGTTACCGTTGCTAGCGATGGTGTTGAGGCATTGGATTATATCCAGGGCGATCTACCTGATTTAGTCGTTTTAGATATTGTCATGCCCCGCATGAATGGTTACGAAGTCTGTAGGCGAATTAAGTCTGATCCAGCCACTCAAAATCTACCTGTTGTACTGTGTTCTTCTAAAGGAGAGGAGTTTGACCGTTATTGGGGGATGAAACAAGGGGCTGATGCTTATATTGCCAAGCCATTTCAGCCTACTGAGTTGGTGGGTACGGTCAAACAGCTGCTACGCGATTGAAATGCCAATGATTTGTGAGGTGACACAGGCCGATGGTAGGTAATCCAGACTTTCAAACCGGAGCAGGGCAGGATCAGGCCCCTGAACTACAGGAAATTGAAACACCTGATGGTGAACTCCACTTGCGCTTTTACGTGGGCTCCGGTGACGAATTTGCCCTGCCTGCCATTGGAATTCGCCGCATCATTGAAAATCCTCCCGATCGAATTACCCCTGTGCCCAACGTATCTCCGCTTTTGCTTGGTACCTTAAATGAACAAGGACGGGTGATTTGGGTGGCTGATCTAGGTCAGTTTCTTGGTTATTCTCAACCAATGAATACTGATAGGGCTGAAATTCCAGTGATCGCTGTTGAACATCAGGGGACTATGTTAGGCTTAGCCGTTAATCAGATAGTTGGTACAGATTGGCTGGATGCAGAACGTATGAAAATGTCTCGTGACTATTCCGATACGATGGCACCTTTCCTAAGGGGCGAGTGGGTGTTGGGTGCCAATGGGGATAGCTCATTGCGTCTACTCGACCATGTCGCCATATTACGTTCAGCGCGCTGGGCTGCTTAGGTTAACGGGTTCGACAAGATGGAGATGTTTAGACTGGCAGGAGAATACAGATGGCATCGGGTATAGATTACGCTCAAACCTATCAAGCGGCAGAGCGTGCATACATGCAGGGCAGTTATGAACAGGCTGCTGACATTATTGAGCAACTAGCAGAAAGCTACCCGAGCGATCCGAATGTGCTCCTACTTAAGGGCCACATCTATTGCTACGGTCTCAGTACTTATGACGTGGCCCGTACTCAGTACAAGTCCGTACTGGATTTAACCTCCGATCCTGAATTCGTAAACTACGCCAATAACGGTCTTACCTACGCTGAACAGATGGATGTTGGGCAGGGACAGGTCGATGATAACGGCATTGAAGAGATTACGGCAGACGGATTGTTTGATTCCATAGAACTCTATGGAGACATGGGTGAAGAGGGCGATGATTTAAGTGCTGGATTAGATCTGTCCTTTGAAGGTGCCGACGGTGCCAGTGTTCAAGCTGATTCGTCATCGGTCGTAGACCCGCCAACAGATGTGAGTGCTGTAGACCAAACTGCCATCACCAATGACGATAGCTATGATCTGAGTGGTGAGGCCACGGCCAATCCGTTTAATGCTACTGCCGATTATGAAAGCACCTCTGGTGATGCTGATATTGACTTAGATTTAGATAATGACGATCCGTTCTCGATTGGTGATCTCTCGGTTGGTGGCGATTTAGGGAATGCTGAGCTGCTAGATCCCTTTGCAGATAGCAGTCTAGAAGGTCTGGTTGAATCGTCTGAAGAAGAAGATATTACCCTCGACAGTGTTGTACGAGATGGGCCCTCCTCATCGGCCCAAGAGCTGTCACAGTTTGACCAAGATGATTTTGATCAGGCCTTTCCGTCTGGAGACGATGCTGAGGATGGGTTAGGGGATTTCCCTGGAATGGATGATTTTCTGGAGACAGGAAGTAGTGTTCCAGCTGTTGATAGCCCCCCACCTCTGGAGTCAAACCTGTCGGACCTGTTGGAGGAGCCTGAAGATAAAACCCTCTTTATGATGGAGCCTGAGGGTGATATCCCAGTCGATGACATACCTATAGGTGACTTTCAGGAATTTGAAGAGGCTTCTACACTGTCCGGGCTTGAGGCTGCCCCAGATGACCTGGTGGATGATGACATTGGCGACCAGACGTTTCCCGCTGGCGACCAGACGTTTCCCGGTGTCGACACCATGGATCGTTTGGAAAGTCAGCCGGGAGGGGATATTGACTTCCTTGATGAGTTTGACGAGTTTGATGATTTAGGAAGCCTGCCAGAGTTTGATCTGTCTGAGGGGTCGACTGAGTTTACGGAGCCTTCGGTGAATTCAGAAGGGATATTCTCTGAAGATCCTGAAACTCGCGGTGGTTCTGGATTTAGCTTGGTTGAGGATGATGACCAAGCCATCATTGGGGACGATGACATTTTCAGCATTGAAACTGCCGATCAGCTGCCCTCGTTTACCCAGGGTGATGAGTCCCCGCCCGTTGTTGCCGAAGTGGAGGATGAGGGTGTCTTTAGTTGGCTGAGTAATGCACCTCTGGCAACTAAGCGATTGATTATGGCGGGTGTGGCGAGTTTGGTGCCCGTGATTGTGGTCGCTGGGGTGAATTCAGCTACCCTCGGTAGTCTCTCTAATGAGGTTTCTGATCAAGACCGTACTCTAATTGCGCGGGTCCGCCCTGCGGTTATGGGAGGTGCGGCAGGTGTGGCTAGCTTCTTGTCGGTCTTGGGGTTGGGTTTTTTGATTGATCGGCAGGCCAAGCGCTCAATTGACAATTTGCAGCAGCAGTTTGATCTGGTGTCCCAAGGGGATCTAAATGCGCGGGCAACCGCTTACTCTAGCGATGATTTGGGGCAGCTGGCTACCGGATTTAATCAGATGGCTCGGGTGATTTTGACTACCACAAGTGAGGCCCAGCGTAAGGCTCAGGAGCAAGAGCAGGCTAAGGAGGACCTACAGCGTCAGGTGATTCGGCTGTTAGACGATGTAGAAGGAGCTGCCCGTGGTGATTTGACAGTTCAAGCCGAGGTGACAGCTGACGTATTGGGAGCCGTTGCTGACTCGTTTAATTTAACCATTCAGAATCTGCGGGAAATTGTTCAGCAGGTAAGTGCGGCTGCCTTGCAGGTGACCAAAAGTTCCTCTGACAATGAGATGTTTGCTCGTAGTCTGTCGGCGGATGCCCTGCGTCAGGCTGAGGAATTAGCCGTTACGCTAAATTCTGTTCAGGTTATGACTGAGTCGATTCAGCGGGTGGCAGACAGTGCCCGAGAAGCTGAAGAAGTGGCTCGTTCGGCATCGGCGACGGCCCTGCGAGGTGGTGAAGCGGTGGAACGCACCGTGGCCGGTATTTTGGAAATTCGAGAGACGGTGGCTGAAACCACTCGCAAGGTGAAGCGTTTGGCTGAATCTTCCCAGGAAATTTCTAAGATTGTGGCCTTGATTTCGCAGATTGCGTCTCGAACTAACTTGTTAGCACTCAATGCCAGTATTGAGGCGGCTCGGGCCGGTGAGGCTGGACGAGGATTTGCCATTGTGGCGGATGAGGTGCGTCAGCTGGCTGATCGAGCGGCTAAGGCATCAAAGGAGATTGAGCAAATCGTTCTGCAAATTCAGGGTGAGACCAGCGGTGTAATGACGGCGATGGAAGAGGGCACCCAGCAGGTCATTGAGGGGACGCGGCTGGCAGAACAGGCAAAACGCTCCCTGGAGGATATTATCCAGGTGTCTAATCGTATTGCTGTGTTGGTGCGTTCGATTACGGCTGATACGGTTGAGCAGACGGAAACTTCCCGAGCTGTGGCTCAGGTTATGCAATCGGTTGAATTAACCGCCCAAGAAACGTCCCAAGAATCTCAGCGGGTATCGGGCTCTTTGCAAAATCTGGTGGGTGTGGCTCGCGATCTGCTGACGTCGGTGGAACGCTTTAAGGTGGAGGGTGAGAAGACTTAGTGTGGTTGACACTGCCTGCAGCCTCAGCGTTCAGGATAAAGGGTTTGGTTTGAGCTGGGTCGATTTGAGTCAAGGTGTCTAATATCAGCATGTTAAGGGACGATGCCAACTGCCATCACGTAATTGAAGCACTGGCCTAATATTTCGATTTCATCTAGGAGACAAGGGTGATGCTGCCTGAACAACAACAGCGTATATTGGGCTACTTCATTGAAGAAGCTAAAGATCATCTCAATACGATTGAGCAGGGGCTGCTAAATCTTCAGGCAACCATTGGCAATCCAGAGATGGCGAATGAGGTGTTTCGGGCTGCCCACTCCGTGAAAGGGGGAGCGGCTATGCTAGGCATCGAAAGCATGCAGCGTACATCCCACCGGATGGAGGATTATTTTAAGCTTCTGAAAGAGGCCCCGATTAAGGTAGACCGTTCTTTGGAGTCTATGTTTTTGCGGGTGTTTGACGCGTTGCAAGAACTGCTCGAACAGCTGCAGGGACCGTTTGGTCTGACTGAGGAAAAAGAGCAAAGTATTATGACTGGGGTGGAGCCTGTATTTCAGCAGCTACAGGAGCATCTAGATAAGCTGGTATCTGAGGCTGATCCGAATGATGTGCCGTTGGCGGCGGCTGCACCGGTTATCTTTACCACCACCACCTCGCCGCAGCCGGTTGAAGAAAGTGCTTTAAAGCTGGTGTTTAGCAGTGATGTCTCCGCTGCGTTAAGGGAAATGCTGGCTCGCTTTAAACAGGCTGATACGGAGGAAAGTCGGGCAGCGTTAGAGGGCTGCTGTCAATTGTTAGAGCGGTTTGGTGAGCAGTTTAATTTGCCCACCTGGATGAATTTGGTTAAGCATGGTCGCTGGGCGGTGTGCGATCGCAACAATGACTATCGCACCCTAGCCCCAGTTCTCATTAAAGAGATTAAAAAAGCCCAGGACCTGGTTTTAGCCGGTCGTGAACCTGAAATAGCCCTCTCCCAAACCCTGCAGACATTGGCTGCGAAAGGAGATGCGGTGGAAGCGACCGATGATCTAGACTCCCTATTTTCAGACGACTCTCTGTTTGCAGACAATGATTTAGACAGTGACGTAACCACTGATACTGATATTGATGATCTGGCTGCCCTGGAGCCCGATCTATCCTTCGATGCCCTAGAAACGTCACCATCGGATACCGATGATGGGCTCTCCTTAGATGAGTTACTCAACGATGCCGCCACCTCCCCTTCTGGTCCAGAGGTCGGTGCCGCCGAACTAACTAGTTTGGCCGATCTCTTTGAAACTGGAGGAAGTGCTCTAGATAGTGACTGGCAAGAGGAAGATGTGCCCATTACTGAAGGGGCTGCTCCGGCCGAATCCCTCGATATTGATATCTCTCCCGACTTTGAGGATCTGCTCAATGATGATTCCTCTGACCTAGACGCTAGCTCCAATGATTTTGAGTCGGGCAATGAACTGGCTGACCTATTTGGTGACACCACAGACACGGTTCAGAACTTGAACATCACAGATGGCGGTTCAGGGAGCGGTCAGTCAGACATAGCCGACAGTATCGAGTCTGCCTCGTCTGAAAATATTGCTTCCATGGACAGTCTCTTTGGAGATGTTGCTGTGGCTGACACCTCGGCCAGTGTTGATGATCTGTTCGGTGATTTAGAGCCGTCTGACGGTGAGAGTGAGTCTGTAGATCTGTCTGATAGCTTGGGCGAACTTGATGCCCTAACCAACTCTGCGACGGATGATGAGCCTGTGGCAGCAGATCTCGATTTAGCCTTTGATGCCCCTGATATTGCTCAAGACGTTGACAATTTAGATGATTTACTGGGCGATAGCTCGGACGGTGTAGACCTGTCGGCAGATAGTTTTTTTGATGCTGGTTCAGCAGATGCTGACGGTTCAGGTGGGGCTGGAGCAGCTTCAGAGCAGTCCGAATTTGATGAATTTTTTACCCTGGATGACACAGCGCCCGACGCTGCCAAAGCAGAAGATTCTGACGCGTTGAGCAGCAATCTCTGGGGGCAAGACGACGACAATGAGTCCGAAGGTTTGTCCGTGACAGAAAGCCTATCAGACGATATTTGGGCTGAACCTGATCAAGCAGAAGAGTCTAAATCCCCCGCGCTAGACCTGGGTGCCTTTACTCAAGATACCGCTGAAGACGCAGAAGCTCTGGATTTGGATGACGTGTGGGCGTCGGTGGAAGATATCCCCTTAGAGGAAGTGACAGCTGAGGCAAACCTGCCTGAGGCCGAAACTTCTCTAGAGGATGGCTTAGACAGCCTATTTGACGATGCGGCTGAGAGCCCTAGGCTCGAGGCTGATACACCTGTTGCGGCTGATGATTTAGAAGGGCTGTTTGGTGATGAGGCCGTTAATGAGGATGCCGATCTGCTCTCTGGGCTAGATGAGTCTGCCACGGACGTACCCTTGGATGATGGAGATGGCTTAGACGACTTGTTTGGTGATGCTGTTGTTGAGGATGCTGAACTACTACCCTCTGAACCAGATGAGTCTGCCACGGATGCGTCTTTGGATGATGGTGGATTAGATGGACTGTTTGGCGATGCTCCTATGGAGGGTCTAGAGCTACCTTCTGACCCAGACAAATCTGATGAGGCTGACACGTCTTTAGACGATCAGGGGTTAGATGGTTTGTTTGGTGGCGATGCCGTTGAGGGTGCCGATCTGCTCTCTGAGATGGATGGAGCTGCCATAGAATCGGCCCCAGATGACGCGGGATTGGATGATCTATTTGGCGATGCCGCCGAGAGTTCTGAGTTGTCCTCTGAACCAGAGTCTGAACTAGATCAGCTGACAGCTCCTTTGGAGGATGGGTTAGATGGTCTATTTGCCAGTGATGCTGCTGAAAATGTTGAGTTACCTTCTGAGCTCCAAGGGATCGATGCGTCTGCTTCTAGTGAGGAAAGTGTAGAGGGGCTGTTGAGTGACGATGCTGAAGCCGATGGGACGTTAGATGACCTGTTTAGTGATGCTGATGTTGCGATTGAGGCCGAGACAGGGGCCGATAATATCCCTGAACTGGATGCTCTAGAAAGCTTAGAGTTAACCACCTCGGATGGCGACGATATCCCTGATTTGGGCATGGACAGCCCAACGGTAGAAACCGGCAGCGTGGATGCAGATATTATTAGCCAACCTCCATCTAGCAACATTGATTTTGATTTATTGGACTTAGAGGACGACGGCATCGTCACTGGCATTGTCACTGACGATGCCGACTTTGAGGGGGGACGTGCAGATTTAGGTGCCGGCGATACCAGTCTAGATTTGTTGATGGGAATGACGGGAGCGGTCCCAGCTGCCCCTGAACTTGACTTTAATGCAATCGAAGAGTCAGGAGGGCTGGAGGACGACGACCCGCTGGCTGGATTAGACGCAGTGGCTGAGACTGCTTCTGTGGCGGATGCTGAACTTGATCAGCCAATAGAGACTGACAATGCCTTGGGCAATAGCGGTTTAGAGCCCTTAGATTCTCTACTCTCGGAGCTGCCGGCAGAGATGGGTGGAGCCGCCGCCGCTGAAACGGCAGATGATAATAATGATGAATTCGGTGATCTTGACGCGCTGCTAGATGCACCAGATAAATCCGACAGTCCGATTCCTGATGCGTCGCCCTCATCAGCTGCATCTGATATAGATGATGAGTTTGGGGATCTGGAAGCACTGTTGCAGGAGGCGGATCAAACGTTATCTACGACATCATCCAGTACGGCGTCTTATCGGCCCACCTCGAACCGATTATCGAGCCGTCGCGTGGTGACCGATCAAACCATGCGTGTATCGGTTAGTCATTTGGACAACCTGAGTAATCTGGTGGGTGAACTTGTTGTTAACCGCAACACCCTAGAGCAAGATCAAGAGCGTCTGCGCCAGTTTTTAGACAATTTATTGTTCCAGGTGCAGCAGTTAAACGACGTGGGGCAACGCATGCGTGATCTCTATGAGCGCTCCCTACTGGAAAGCTCCCTGATTTCTAGCCGCCAGTCTTATCAAACGACGACTGCTAGTGCGCCCAATGTCAGCAGTATCGTCGGGGACCACGCGACGGGGGAATCGTTTGACGCTTTGGAAATGGACCGATTTACCGGTTTCCACACCCTGTCCCAAGAAATGATTGAGCTGATTGTCCGTGTCCGCGAATCGGCGTCTGATATTGCCTATACGGTTGAGTCGTCTGACCAAGTTACCCGTCAGTTTAGACAGGTGACCAATCAGCTTCAAGAAGGTCTGAATAAGGCGCGCATGGTGCAGTTTGCCCAGACGGCAGCGCGCTTGCCCCGAGCGGTGCGGGATATTTCTGTTAAGTGTGGCAAAGAGGCTCGCCTGGTGGTGGAAGGCCGAGACATCTTAATTGACAAAATGATCCTAGAGCAGCTCTACGATCCCATGACCCACCTGGTAAATAATGCCATTACCCATGGTGTTGAAACCCCTGAACAGCGCCGGCAGGCAGGCAAGGAACATGAAAAGGTGAAAACGATACGCGCTATATATCAAAGTAATCAAACCGACATTTCTCTCGGCGAATAAGGTGCGGGCATTGATCCTGACATTGTTAAGCAAAAGGCATTACAGAAAGGCCTGATTTCGCAAGCAGATGTCCAAACGATGACGGTATTGGACGTGTATGATTTGCTGTTTCATCCTGGATTTAGTACCCGAGATCAGGCTGATGACTTTGCCGGCAGGGGCTTTGGCATGGATGTGGTAAGGACATCGTTGGCCGATATTCGCGGTAATATCACCATCGATTCTGAACCAGGGCATGGAACTAACTTCACCATTCGCTTGCCCCTGCCCTTGAGTATTTCGAAAGCGCTGAGCTGTATTAGTAACCAGGCTCGTATT
>CALBPH010000019.1 GCA_937899365.1 uncultured Leptolyngbya sp. | reverse complement strand
GGTCTAGCCACTGACGATAGGGCTGGGCATTAACGATGTCTGACTTAACTTCTTCATCACCGACGATGCGACCGGCGGCCATATCCACTAAAAACATGCGCCCTGGCTGTAGGCGACCCTTCTCTAGGACCTGATCCGGCTCAACGGGCAGCACCCCGGCTTCTGATGCCATAATCACCCGGTCATCCTTGGTGACGTAGTAGCGAGAGGGGCGCAACCCGTTACGGTCTAGTACCGCTCCGATCATAGAACCATCGGTAAATGCTACTGAGGCTGGACCATCCCAGGGCTCCATCAAGCAGGCATGGTACTCATAGAATGCTTTGCTGGCATCATCCATGGATTCATGACCGGTCCACGGCTCAGGCACCATCATCATTACCGCATGGGGCAGCGATCTGCCGGC
This sequence comes from uncultured Leptolyngbya sp., assembly GCA_937899365.1. Classification (GTDB taxonomy): domain Bacteria; phylum Cyanobacteriota; class Cyanobacteriia; order Phormidesmidales; family Phormidesmidaceae; genus Leptothoe. The sequence goes on along the minus strand of CALBPH010000019.1, from coordinate 11,102 downwards.
TAACACCAGCAACTCCAGGGCATTATCAAAAATGGTTGAGTCACTACCGTCGATGTTGATCACCGGCTTGACTTTAGCCATGTCGTCACCAAACAGTGCCGACTCAAACATGGACTGTCTAGCAATCATCCAGTTGGTGTTGCCACGCAGCGTATTGATCTCACCATTGTGGGCAATGTAGCGATAGGGGTGAGACCGCTCCCAACTGGGAAATGTGTTGGTACTAAAGCGAGAATGCACCAGCGCCAGGGCGCTTTCAAAATCTGGATCGCTCAGATCAGGAAAAAAGTCTCGCACCTGGGGTGGTGTGAGCATCCCTTTGTACACCATGGTGCGACACGACAAACTGGCCGGATACCAGTACGTGTCATGGCCGGTCTTGCCAATGGCGTTGTAGGCCAGCTTACGAATGACGTATAGCTTGCGCTCAAAGGCCAGATCATCAGCCAGATCTGCCCCACGGGCAATAAACACCTGCTGCATAAACGGCTCGCTCGATTGAGCCGTTGCCCCCAGGGTGCTATTGTCTGTCGGTACATCGCGCCATCCCAGCACCTTTTGCCCCATCTGGGCGGTTACTGATTCAAACCGTCGTCGACTCTCAGCCCGCACGGTGGCATCGGGTGAGGTGAAAATTAGCCCCACACCATATTGACCTGCATTCGGCAGATTGATTCCTTCAGCAGCGGCGGCCTTGACCAAAAAACGATGGGGAAGCTGCACCAAAATACCGGCACCGTCACCCGTATTGACCTCACTACCGCAGGCACCCCGATGTTCTAAATTACAGAGAATTTGGAGACCCTGCTGCACAATATCGTGGGAGGCCAGCCCCTTCATTTGCACAACAAACCCAACACCGCACGCATCGTGCTCAAATTGGGGATCGTACAGACCCTGCTTGGGAGGAAACTGGTGACTAGTCATAGAAGTATTTTGGCGATAACGCGGTTGTTGACCAGATTTGTCAAGGGCAGCCAGCAGCACTTAGCTTGCAGGAACCGCACAATAGCACAAACTGCTTATTTACAATTACCCAAGACAACTTAATCTGAATTTTAATTCTCTAACGACAAAAGCTTTTTGGCACAGATCTTAATAAAGTCCTTAATAAAATCGTCAAATTGTTACATACAACACAACTTCAGTGGTGGCCATGCCATCAATCCCTGAATTCATAAACTTTTGGGCTTTCTTTAGAATTGTTGTCGTACGCTAGGCGTTACTGGTAAAAGATTTAAGTTTTAATACGGAATGATCCAATTCATATTGTTTTCTGTGGTCTAACGACGTTCTTCTTTTGAACCCAAACTGCTAGAACACAATAGTATCGCTGGCTACAAGGTCAGCGATAGTTAACCTAAAGGAGTCTCATGGAAAAGCCTTCACCCAAAACCGTCTATGAGAACTTAAATGAGTTGGAGAAAGTTGATGTCGTCACCAGCGCTCGCTATCGACAGTTGGCCCAGGCTATCTTGGCAGATCCCACGGTCAGTGAAACCCTACGTCAGGATATTGCAGAGCGTTTAGAGCAGGCAAATCATCTGCTGGCCATAAAGAGCGTTGAGGGTGATGAGAGTTATTAGGTGAAAGATCGCGCATAAGGCAGCTGCCTTATGCGCGTTGATTTATTCTTCGCCCGAATCCTGGGGCTTGTCCTCTTCTATGGTCTCTTGTTTCTCTGTGGTCTCTTGTTCTTCTGTTGCGTCTTGCTCTAACTCATCTTCTATGGGTTCGCTCGCTGCCAAACCCAACAGCGCATCAATCTGAAACTCTTGAGCACTGCTAGACGTACTCAGGCTCAGGCTACGTACCGTACCAAAGTACCGTCTGATATCCGCTGCCCAAGGATCGTTCGACGCATTAAACCCAAACAAGTTGTAGAAAAACGATAGGGTGGAGCCCATATTCACATTGAAATAACCATTGTTGGGGGAGGGATATGTGGCGGGTGCAATGCGAAACGTGCTGTGGTCACCCAATGGGTTAAAGCCGGCGGGCACTACTAACCGCTCCATGGCCCCCGTCCCACTGGTAAATGCCAGCGTGTCGTCCGTGACCCAGGTGTGGGTCAGGACACTGTCCATCAGACCATCGGTATTGACGTCATATTGCCAGTTAACCACCGGGTAGTCACCGATAGAGCCAGGTAATGCCACCTCTTCACCCACCACTCCATCTAACGCTTCCAGGGCTGTTTCAGCGGCTGGACGGTTGCTGGTCTCTAGCAAAACTCCCCCTTCCATCCCCACGCCTGGAAAAAACGAATTTAATAACCCCGATTGGCTAGGAAAGAGAAACAGACTGTACTCTCCATCCATCCAACTCAAAATATCGGTATCGAGATCTAACCCTGTGGCCAAGGCCACAACGGAGCGGGCTGTCTCTAGCAAACCGCCGCTCACCTCACTTAAGGAAAAAGCTGACGATACATCATTCCAAAACCCGCTGATGTCATAGCCGCTGCCCATAAAATAGGTGGCGGCTGGGATCAGACCAAAAATTGAATGATCGGCGTTGGGGGAGGGGGGTAATGCTGGCAGTGCCCCTTCGGTATATAGGTGAGCTTCCAGGTGTAAGCCTTTTTCCTGGGGATACACTAGGGCATCAAAGGTGACATTGCTGAGCAACGCGGACATGGCGGCTCGCTCACTCAGGCTTGGCTGGGGAATGGGGGGGAGGCCAAAACCCTGAAACGGATTGCTAAATTCAAAGTTGATAAGCTCGCCGACATTGCCATATACGGTGGCTAAGCTATTGGCGGATTCGGGATGGCTTTGGGTTTTTGCAAAGCTGGGACTGCTAGTTAAGGTGGGAGCCCCCTGGGTTTGGTATTCGATCCACTGGCGCAGACTGTCAAGATTCTCCGACATGACAATATAGTTGCCCAGGTGGGCAACAGCATAGCCAGGGATGGTATAGCCATCTAATGAGTAGTTACCGTCAGGAATATAGATGTAGGGAAATTCTGGCTGCCGATAGGCGCGCAAATGGGCAATTTGGGCAGGTGTTAGACCATTGGTCTGACCGGTGGCGGTCGGTGCATTGTCAGGAGTCTCGCTAAGACCACTCGGCGGTGGCACCTCTGGCAGCTCCTCTAACTCAATGTCTTCAGGATACTCATCCCAATCATAGTCATAGGAAACAAACTCTGAAGGCCAGTTCCAGATGGTAAAGGTGCGATAGGAGATTTGCTCGGGGAGGGCCGCGCGGGATTCGGCCAGGGTGGGGATAAAGTCGAAAAATGCCTCAGCGTTGCTGATGGGTACGATGGTGACTGAGCGCTCTACGGGGTTGATGGTGCGGATACTGGGAACGGGGAGAAGTGCGATCGCAACCCCATCTCCAATCCATGGCTGTATATCCTCAACGTAGTCCATGTTGTAGGGTAGCAGCGGTAGTGCCTGGGGGCTCGGACCCACCCCAAAAGACTCACTTAACTGGGCAAACAGCGCATACCGATTCAGCTCTGCCCAGGCCTCATCACGGGTATTAACAATCATCGCCGCTGGCGTATTTGCCGGCAGAATGTTGGTAATAATCGGCGGTGGTGGCGCGGTCGTCGGCAATGTTTCCGCAATAGCCGCCCTCAGCTCAGTCACATCGACGGTGGGCTCAAGTGACCAGTCGTCAGAGTCATCAAACGGTTCATCAAGCGCGGGGTCAGTAAGCGCAGGGTCAGTGGCGGCCTCGGCGGCGGGTTCAGATACATCTATGGGCGGCTCCTGATCTAGACTGCCGCTATCTGGCAGGACGGGGCTAGCATCCTCCACCGACTCTGAATTTTCTAACGATGGCTCCTGGGCAGCCAGAGGTGTTGCAAAAACTGCTAGTGCAAGTACTGCCATTCCCCATCGATTCACCACAAACAAACACTCCCAAAAGTAAACAGTTAATAGTTATGCGTTAATCCACCTTGCCTATGACAAACGTGCCTATGACAAAAGATAGATGCGTAGACATACCCAGAATCGTAAATTTATCTACAACAGCGGCCCTACCTATTACGGTCTAGCTAACGCTGTTCGGTTATAGGTTCGGATTGCCATCCCTGTCGGGTTTTGGCTTTTCTCAGTACTATAAGCCTAATGGCGAAATCAAAGAGTTGAGATAGTATGAATCAGTTTAAAACTCTCGCATTGCTGAGCATGCTCAGCGCCCTGCTAATTAGTATTAGCTATTACACACTTGGGGGTACAGGCGGTGTCATCATTGGCATCCTGATTGCAGCCGCGACCAATTTAGGGTCCTGGTTTTACTCCGATAAAATTGCCCTAGCTGCCCATAAGGCTCAGCCAGTCAGCCGTGAGACTGCTCCGGAGCTTTACACCATGGTGGAAACGTTGGCAAAGAAGGCCGATATCCCCGTGCCTGGGGTTTATATTCTGCCCACTGAGTCAGCCAACGCCTTTGCGACTGGCCGTGACCCTGAACATGCGGCCGTTGCCGTCACCCAAGGCATTATGAAAATGCTGAGTACGGATGAACTTGAAGGTGTCATCGCCCATGAACTCAGCCATATCATGAACCGTGACACCCTGACCCAGGCCGTGGCGGCTACTATCGCAGGTGCGATCGCATTTTTGGCCCAGATACTGCAATATTCCATGTGGTTTGGCGGTATGGGTAACTCCAACGACGATAATGGCCCCAACCCCATCGCGCTTATGGCCACCCTGTTCCTAGCGCCCATGGCAGCGACCGTCATCCAGCTAGGCATCAGCCGGACCCGTGAATTTTCAGCCGATGCGGGTGCCGCTGAGCTCACCGGTAATCCCCGTGCGTTAGCCAACGCCCTCCAGCGTCTCGAAGCCAGTGCCAAGCAAATGCCTATGACGGGCAACCCAGCCTATGAACCGCTGATGATTATGCACGCTGTTCCTAAGCAAATGTTTAGCGGCCTGTTTTCTACCCATCCGGCAACAGATAAGCGAGTTGAGCGGTTGTTGGCGCTAGAGAGCGATCTAGTCACTGCTTAAAGTCTAAACTCTCTTTCTCTCCTCTATGAAAGAGAGATATTTAATTCAGTTTTTCTAACCACTCCAGTGCCAATGGGAGTGGTTTTTTATAGCCATTGATAATGGCCTAGAATCAGTTGAGATATTATCTCTGCGACCTCAACACGTGTGTATCCTTATCTACCCAACCTCAGCCTCTAACCTGTGAACCCACCTCAGCCCTCCCTCACCTCGTCTAAGCCATCACGTTTTCTGTGGCTTACGTTTGATTTTGCCAACTGTTTACCAACCGATACAGACAACATCACACCCCAACTTTTTCTGACCTTAATGGCACACCCAGCCATCAAGGAAATCAAGCGCTTTACCTCAGGTGCTGATCGCCTTGGGCCCGATGATATTGCTGCCTGGGAGCCGGGCATTTTTACCGTACAAGCCTATCGGCCTAGCTTGGCGGATGTTCTCAACCAGGTTTCGTCTCAGCTAGCCCCTCACCTTATTTCTGGTGGTCAAACACCGGCTCAAGTTGCCATAACGGTTTACACCCAAATGGGTAGCCGGCATTATCCCGTCACCACAAGGCTCGATCAGAGCGCCATCGAAACTGCAGCCGAAGAGATTGAAACCATGGTGAGTCAGTATGAGGCAGATAAGCCCACCTGAAACAAACCAGATGGGTGACTGCTCAACAGAACTCACTGCCTATTCTTGGCCGCTTGAGACCTTGATTGTCGCTACGCTGGCATGAGCTGCAACACCAATGCCCGACGGTCAAAAGACTGGATCTTTCCTTTCTCTTTAAGGTCTTTAACAATTCGCTCTAGCAGTTCTAGGGCCCGATCTCGATGCTGGTGCTCCCTGCCCCGTAAGCGCACACGGAATTTAACAGAATCACCCTTGCCCAACCATTGAATGGCCTGGTTGATGCGCAGCTGATAGTCAGATTCACCCACATTGGGGCGAAACTTGACTTCTTTTACCGTGGTGCGCGCGCTCTGTTTCTGCCGTTTTTTCTGCTGATACTGAAACTTGCCATAGTCCAGTATCTTGGCCACAGGAGCCTGTTTGCTTTCAGAGACCAGAACCAAGTCAAGCTGAGCCTCTTCAGCCAATTTGAGCGCATCCTGTGTATCGGTCAAGCCACGATTGTTGTTTTCGTGGTCAATGAGCAACACTTTAGGGGCTTTGATCTGACGGTTGATCCGATGTTTCTGTACGATGAGTCTTTCCCTCTTGACTTCGAGCGCGACAAAGATAAATGGACAGAGGACACTGTTGCCATACTGGGAAATGACATTGAAGCAGCAGACTAGTAACTAGCTATCACTAACTCAGTCATTCCTGACATCAGCGATCTAACGAATTTTCTAATCGTAGCTTACAGTTTTAAGAATGAAACTGAGCCACGATAATGATTGTGATTTTGTAAAGAATAATCAATCTCACGGGCTAGTCATCCCCCTAGGAGTAACCCAAATATGGCTCTAATTTTATCGAGTATTCTTAGGGATGTGCAACTGATCAATGACGTTGATGACGTCAGCTTCAGCGGCTGAGTCGGCGGCCCAGGATTGGATAGAGGGCAGCCCCTGTACGGCTTGGATAAAGGGTTGAGCCCCTGGTGATAGCTGAATCTGATAGGTGACGAACCGCAGGGCAACGGGGGCATAGGCCACGTCAGCCAGGGAAAAATCCCCAAATAGCCAGGGACCGCCGTAGGTATCGTAGGCTTGGGTCCACATATGGTCTACCCGGTCGATTTCTTGCTGGGTGGTTGCTGTTAGGGTGTTTCGCATGACCGGGATCCGGGCGCGAATGTTTTGGGGCAGCTGCTCTCGAATACCGAAAAACCCGCTGTGCATTTCAGCGGTAATTGAGCGGGCGGTTGCTTGGGCCTGTGGCGCTGTTGGCCAGCCGATGGCGCTAGGGTGTTGCGATCGCACATAGCCCCAAATTGCACTACTATCCCAAACCCGAATATCCCCATCTAGGAGCACGGGCACCCGCTTTGCTGGCGTGTACTGACTAATCTGCTGCCAAGCCTCCGTAAACAGCGGCAGCCGAATTTCCTCAAACGACAGACCGCTTTCCGTCAAAAATAGCCAGGCCCGTAGCGACCAAGATGAATAGTTCTTATTGCCAATAACCAGTTTCAAGCTCATAGCACACCCGCTATAGGACTAAACCCCAGGTAAGAAAAAAGCGATGTCTACCCATCTTGGTTGCCCCACTCACCCGCAGAAAAAATGCTAACATCCGGAGACAAATTATCCGATTTCTAACCATGGCGCTTCAGGTTTATGGCATCCCCAACTGCGGCACCTGCAAAAAGGCCCTGAAGTGGCTAGATGCAAACGGTGTCGACTATGACTTTATCAATACGAAAGAACAGCCCCCCAGCCGAGAGCAAATTGCTGACTGGGTCGCCACCCTAACCGCTAGACCCATGCGTAATACCTCAGGTATGTCCTATCGAGCCCTGGGGGAAGACAAAAAAACGTGGAGCGATGAGCAATGGATAGACGCCTTTGCCGAGGATGCCATGCTCCTCAAACGGCCCCTGTTTGTAAAAGATAAACAAGCTGTTTTAGTGGGCTTTCGAGCTAAGGAAACAGAGTTGCAGGAAAAGCTAGTCTAAGTAATACACCATTCGGGAGGAACCCATGGGAGAAGCCAAACGCCGAAAGGAAAGTGATCCTAACTATGGAAAAGTGGCCCAAAAACGGCCAAAGCAGAATAGTTTTAAGCTAAACCTCGATCCGAGAACCATTTCGCCAACAGAAATGGTTATCTGGGCCGTACTCTTTGGCACCACAGCAGCTGTCTTTGTCGGTACCTATGTCTGGCAATAGTTTGTCTGGCAGTAGCCGCAACAGAATAGCGTTTAGACCGATTCAGGCACCAATCTAGACGACATTCTAGACACCCAAAGATGTCGCATTGATTCAATCAATGCGACACGGCGATTAACGCTTAAGAGCGCTAGAGTAAACCCAAGCGCTCCTGAGCATTAGCGCCTGGGACGTTCTTCGCGGGGACGCGCTTTATTGACACGGATTTCACGGCCTAGCCACTCTGCACCGTCTAGCGCTTCAATTGCCGCGTCTTCTTCAGAATCTGCAGACATCTCTACAAACGCAAACCCCCGAGGGCGACCAGTTTCGCGATCCATAGGAACAGTAACTCGCTTAACGGTACCGTAATCTGCGAACACTTCCTGAATATCTTCCTGCGAAACGTTGTAGGCTATGTTCCCTACATAAATGGACATGAACTTTCTCCAAACACTTGAAATAAGACTCTGGCAAGAGTAATTCTGGAGACAACTTAGCCTAGATACCTCTAGATAAGCGTCTGAGCGAGAATTTACTACTTATCCAGGGCCACATTAACACAGAAATTTAGGCCGTAATCGTTGTCTGGACGACTTGTGAGGAAGGCTTGATATTAAAAAGTTCGCCGTTGCTGATCCTCGAGATGATTTTATCTCTAAGGGGCTGCCCTTTTGCATTTTTAACTGATCGGTTCATCCTCTAATTCAGCAACAGTCAATCTTGGGCATTGCCAATCTGAACAATGATCTTAGCGGTCAGATGTTGGTACAAGCCATGTCTGACAGCTTGGTGCAATCTTCAGAGGATTGACGGCAGACGGTGCCCTATTAAGTGTTCTATTTAACAATGTAAATGTCTTCTTTCGTAGATAAAACCCAGGGGGGTGGTACCAAGAAAGCTCATGCTCAGGTCAGAATGACGCCCAAATCTCCACAGGGGTTATCCTGTCTGAGATCGAGCATCAAAATTGCTTGATTTAGCTCGCTATCGCTCCAATGGGGATGGGAAAGCTGTAGCGTACGATGGCTGAGCTTTTTAAGCGGCTTTTGCAGCCAGCCGGCTTGAGTATTCGAATTTTTTAGGTCTTTGTTAAGCATAGTGAACCTCCTGTTTAGGGGGCTGGGTCATTTTATCCTAGCGATTACTTCAAGCGGTGGCGGTGCGTTACCGTACGGTTTACCGAAACTTTGTAAGCGTCACCCAGGGTTGTACCGTTTGATCAGTCAGGTTAATGCGCAGTCATGATTGATATTGAGTTCATCCAGGCGGGGGATAGTTGGCAAAACTGGGTGTTTACCCTCACCTATCTCAGTTTCTTATTATTTATTGTGTGGCGTGTGATCGTATCGTCTACTCCGTCCGATTAATCAGGGCACATCACCATGGCCAAATCAACCGATACCGTTGAGTCGCAAATACCAGAGCGAGTTACCTGGCTACAGCAGACCACCTGTCTGGGGCTGCTGTCTGAGGAGGTGATAGTTGCGATCGCAACCCAGCTCATGCCCCTATCGCTCGAGGCCAACCGCCGTCTGATTTTAGAAGATACCCAGCCCGACGCCCTCTACATTCTCAAAACAGGTCAGCTAGAGCGCTATCGCACCCAGCGCACCTCCATGGCCCAAACTGCAGACCTGATGCCAGGAGAGGTTCTACATCTGCGAGAAATCCTGTTAGAGCAGCCGACGGATTATACGGTGATTACCGTAGAAGACTGCGAACTATGGCAGCTATCGGCCGAGCAGCTCAAGCAAATCGCCGACCAATACCCCAGCCTTAGCCAGGAAATGTCTGAACTACTGGCCGAGGAAGTAGAACAGCTATCGGCCCAGCTGCTCTACGAGCAAGAACGCCAGCAAGAGCTGCGCCCCTACTTAGTGCCCAGGGTTAGCCGGGGCGTTATCGGTGCCAGCCGCTATGCGCAACGGCTGCGTCAGGCGGTGCGAACGGCTGCAAGTGTCACTCCTGACGACAGTGGCCAGCGTGATTCGGTGCTTATATTTGGTGAACCCGGTTTAGAAAAAGACAACCTTGCGGCCCTGATTCACTTTGGTTCTGAGTATAAAAAAGAGCCGATGATCAAAGTCAACTGTGAAACCCTACGCGCCGTGGATCTGTTTGGTCGCGGTGACAGTCGGCCAGGGCTGCTAGATTGGCTCGGTACGGGCACTCTCCTGCTCAACAACATCCAGGATCTTGCCCCTGACATCAGACCCGCTATCCTAAGGCTGCTCAAAACACGACAATATCAGCCGAATGTGCAACCGGGGCAGGCTCCCCCGACCCTCAAAACCAGCTCTGCTTGGATCATGATGATCTCAGAAAAGAGTCTGACACCTTTTGCTAATTTGTCTCCCCAGACCATCAAAGTACCGCCGCTGCGGGTACGAAAAACGGATATGGCAGCCCAGATTAACTACTACATTCAGCTATATTGTCGTCTGCGTGGTCTTAGCAAACCCACCCTGACATCCGAGGCCCTGCGCCGTTTGCAAAGCTATGATTTTCCTGGCAATCTCCGCGAACTCGATAATCTTGTTCAGCGGGCTATTCAACAATCTGACTGTGCTCAGCAGCTGACCGAAGAAGTCTTTTGGTCGGGCGGGGAACAACAGGGGCGATTTCGCTGGAATTTGCTCAACGCTTACCCTAAACTACGGCAGTTTTTACGCAGTCCTTGGTGGCCAGATCGGATTAATTTTGGCTTTACCAGCTGGTTCTATGTCTTAGTGGTTGCCTTACTATTCTTAGGCCCCCAAACCCGTGATGCCTATGTTGCACTCAATTTCTTTTGTGCCTGGTGGTGGCCGCTGATCTTGTTGTCATTCCCGTTTGTGGGACGTCTGTGGTGTGCCGTGTGCCCCTTTATGATCTATGGAGAAATTACCCAAAAACTGTCCCTATGGCTATGGCCCAGACAGCTAGGAGAGTGGCCCCGGCAATGGGCTGAGCGCTGGGGCGGCTGGATTTTATATGGTGGCTTTGCCGCAATTTTGATCTGGGAAGAACTATGGAATTTAGAGAATACCGCCTATCTTTCTGCTTGGCTGTTACTGATTATTACCGCCGGGGCCATGATTTGCTCGGCTTTGTTTGAGCGGCGGTTTTGGTGTCGCTATCTGTGCCCCATCGGCGGCATGAATGGCCTATTTGCCAAACTCTCCATGGTTGAGCTGCGGGGGCAGCGCGGTGTGTGTTCGGCCACCTGCACCACCTATCAGTGCTACAAGGGCGGTCCTGAGAAAGGAGAAGGTCAAGCGACCCTGGGCTGCCAGGTCTATTCCCATCAGGCCCAGCCGGTGGCCAATCG